>JBGAVB010000005.1:0-16853 GCA_044228345.1 Anaerolineae bacterium
CCCTGCTGCCCGGTCTGAGCCGCAACCGGCTGGTTCGATCCTGGTTCCTGGCAAAAAACTAGCCGAGTTCGAAGCCACGTACCACCGCGGCGAAACGGACTACGACGAGGCCTTTGTGGTAGAAGGGGATGCGGGCGCCGGGTATCGCGGCGAATGCGGCATGGGCATTGCCGCCGCTCTCGATCGGGAATCCACGCAGGCCACCGCCCTGGAAGTGTGGCTCTTCGATAAGAGCGATATTCGCACCGTGACGACCGTGCTCGCCAGCCAGTATGCGCAGCAAACACCGTCTCTGCAAGCGCGTTTGGCCGACAAGGGAGACAATCTGCTTGCGGCCCTCAACCAGGTCTTCACCATCGAAGCCAAAACCCTCATCTTGGAAGGCGAGATTACCGACTTTGCCTATCACACGGGCGACGGCGTAGAACCTAACAGCGTTTTCGAACGCGTAGCCATCCATCTGACAGTTTACGCGGTAGAGGCATGATCATGAAGGGGATGCAGGCGAATGCGCCCCCTTCTTTTTTGAACAGCGAATTTCGAACCATGGCCGATGCAATGCAGTTATGTTGACAGGAAGTTGGCGCGCGAGTAAAATCATGCCACATCGTTCGATGTGGTCGTCTTCTCCCCCCTGCCAGGAGGTGTTATGACACGTGATGATGCCCGCCTACGCCGGCTGCTGGAAATGGAGCGCCAGCGACTGAAAGAGGAAATCTCTCATTACGAGGTCGCGGCGCGCGGTTACAATCCAGGCCTGGGAAATCACATGGCTGATGATGGCACGGAAGCATTTGAGCAGGCTGCTGCACTGACGATGAACGAGTCGCACAAACGCACCCTGGTAGAGGTCGAGCGGGCGTTGTCTCGCATGTCCGCCGGCACCTATGGATTCTGCGAGCGCTGCGGAGACCCCATTGATTTTGCCCGCCTGAAAGCCTTGCCTTACGCCGCCATGTGCTTTCGCTGCCAGGCGCGCACCGAGCAATAAATGATTGATATCCTTGTCGAAGATGAACTTGAGCCGCTGATCCTCACCGTGGAGCGCACGGGTGAGCGCCTCGATAAATGGCTCACAAGTGCTTTGCCCGAGCACTCGCGCTCTGTCATTCAGCGCTGGATCACCGAAAGTCGCGTTACGATCGCCGGCAGCGTGGCCAAGGCCAGCTATCGCGTGCAGGCTGGCGATGTGGTCCAATTGGACATGCCACTGCTCGTCCCTGCAGACCTGGAGCCAGAAGATATTCCACTCACCATCGTCTATGAAGACGCCGACCTGTTGGTGGTAGACAAGCCGGCTGGCCTGGTCGTGCACCCCGCGCCAGGTCACGTGAGGGGCACGCTGGTCAACGCACTTCTCTACCATGTGCCTGATCTGGCTGGCATCGGCGGCGAACTGCGCCCCGGCATCGTTCACCGTCTCGACAAAGATACATCGGGCCTCATCCTGGTCGCCAAGAATGACCAGGCGCACCGCGCACTGCAGCGTCAGTTCAAAGAGCGGTCGGTGCACAAGATTTATCTGGCCCTGCTGGATGGCATTCTGACGCCGCGCCAGGGCTCGATTGACGCCCCGATTGGTCGTGATCCCCGCAATCGCCAGCGTATGGCGGTGATCAGCGGCCAGGAGAGCAAGCAGTCGCGCCCGGCTGTCACCGATTATCGTGTGCGCGCCTACTATGAGGGCTATACGCTGGTGGAAGCCACGCCGCACACGGGCCGTACGCACCAGATTCGTGTTCATTTTCAATTCATCGGATTCCCTCTTGTGGCTGATGCTGTGTATGGCCACCGCAAATCGCGCCTTGATTGCCCACGCCAATTCCTGCATGCCCACATCCTCGGTTTTCAGCGCCCATCCGATGGCGCGTATCTCGAGTTCACGTCGCCCTTGCCTGCCGATCTGCAGACCGTTTTGAACGGATTGCACGTATGAGCGGCGCCTGTTCGCCGCAGGTCGAGACCGTAGGGTCATGACGCCGCCATCTACGCAGAGTTTATCGCTGCGCCTGCGCGACGTGTTCATTGTGTTTCTCAAGTTGGGTCTGACCGCGTTTGGCGGCCCGGCTGCGCATGTCGGTGTGTTTCATGATGAAATCGTCCGCCGCCGCCGTTGGCTGGATGACCAGCAGTTTCTTGACCTCCTCGGCGCCACCAACCTGATCCCAGGGCCGAATTCCACCGAGATGGCGATCCATATTGGACGCCTGCGCGCGGGCTGGCTGGGGCTGCTGGCCGGCGGCGCCGGGTTCATCCTGCCGGCCATGCTGGCGGTCATGGCGCTCGCCGCGGTCTATGTCCGTTTCGGCGCTACGCCCCAGATCAACTGGCTGCTGATCGGCATCAAGCCAGTCATTATCGCCATCGTGCTGCAGGCGCTGTGGTCTTTGGGGCAAAAAGCGCTGCGCGACCGGGTGACGGTCGCCGCCGCGGGATTGGCTCTGCTGCTGGCCCTGCTCGGCGTCAACGAGCTGGCGCTGCTCTTTGGCCTCATCCTCGCCGTCATGCTCATTCGCAACTGGCGCCTGGGTGCGCGCACCATTGGCGCGCTGGCGCTTCCCTGGGGGCTGACCTGGGTGGCTGCGGCTCCTGTGCCATTCACCTTCGCACGGCTCTTTCTGACGTTCCTCAAGATTGGCTCGGTGCTTTACGGCAGCGGCTATGTCTTGTTTGCCTTCGTGCGCGCCGATTTCGTGCTGCGCCTGGGTTGGCTCAATGATCAACAGCTCATAGATGCGATTGCCGTGGGACAAATCACGCCAGGGCCGCTCTTCACCACGGCTACGTTCATTGGCTATCTGCTGGGCGGGGCGCCTGGCGCTGTCCTGGCCACGCTTGGCATCTTCCTGCCCGCTTTTGTCTTTGTCGCGCTCAGCGGGCCATTGATTCCTCGGCTGCGCGCCTCGCCGTGGACCGGCGCGCTGCTGGACGGCGCCAATGCGGCTTCGCTCGGTTTGATGGCCGCTGTAACCTGGCAATTGGCGCGCGCCGCGTTCACAGACTGGTTCACCGTTGGCCTGGGCCTGACGTCTGCCCTCTTGCTGTTTCGCTGGCGGGTTCCGGCGACCTGGCTGCTGGTGGGCGGCGCGGCCGCGGGATTGGCGGCCATGTTGATGAGGTAGAGGAGCCGGGGCAGAGGTCAGCCCTCGCGGGAACGGTCGAGAATCCAGACCACAGCTTCGCTCAGATCGTTGACCACAGGACACAGGGCGTGGGTTTGAGTATCGAGCAGCACGGCATGTGCGGCGCCGCGGCCGGTGCGCACGAGCACGGGCTGAACCCCCACGGCCAGCGCGGCTTCCAGATCGGTAATGGCATCGCCGACCAGGTAGGATCGCGCCAGGTCAAGGTGCAGCGCGGTCGCAGCCTGCAGCAGCAGGCCGGGCTGCGGCTTGCGGCAGGCGCAGCCCTCGTCTGGCCGATGTGGACAGAAATAGATCCCGTCCAACTGCCCGCCCGCGTCGGCAATGACGGCTTGCAGCCGCGCGTGCATATCGTGCAGCACGGCCAGGGTCAGCAAACCACGGTTGACCGCCGACTGGTTGGTCACCACAACGACGGCAAACGGCGTCTGCCGCAGGGTGCGCAGCGCGTCGAGGACGCCGGGCAGGATATGAACTTCATCCCACGACTTGACGTAGTAGGGAAGGTTTTCGTTGATGACGCCGTCCCGATCGAGGAAGACCGCTGGACGGCTGCCGTTGGCGCGATTCTGATCGGCCATGATCCTTACTCGGCGGCGATGGCGCGGCGCAGCGTCACTGTGAGGGTGTGGCACAGGATCATATGCGCATCCTCTACCTGTTCCATGCAAAGGCTCGGCACATGCAGGCTCAGGTCAACCAGCGATCGCAGCTGGCCGCCGTTGAAGCCGGTCATACCCACCGTGATCGCGCCATGCGCGTGCGCCACTTCGACTGCGCGCAGGACGTTGGGTGAGTTGCCGCTGCCGCTGATCGCGATGAGCACGTCGCCTGGTTCCACGAAGTTGACCACCTGCTCGGCCAGCGCGTGTTCGTAGGCCGTATCGTTGCTCCAGGCCATCAGCAGCGGCGTGTTGTCCACGAGACCGACGGCCCGGAAACGACGTTTGCCGGCGACGTTCGTGCCCTTGTTCAAGTCGTTGACAAAATGAGAGGCGGTGGCCGCGCTGCCGCCGTTGCCGCAGACAAAGACATGCCGTCCGTGTGCGCGTGCGCCGAGCAGAGCCTCGACCACCGGCGGCACGGCGGCCAGGGGCAGCTCCTGCATAAGACTTTGAACATCTGCTACATACTGTGCAGCCTGGTTGTGAACATCGTGCAAGTCGGTCATGTTGGGTAATCCTCCTCGGACAGGGGAAGTTGAGCTTTGGCGCGTTCGCCGCGCAGAATGCGCACCACGGTCTGCAGCAGGATCTGCAAATCCATCCAGATTGTCCAGTTGCGAATGTAGTAATTGGTCAGGCGCATCTCTTCATCGAAGCCGCGTTCGCCGCCGACGGCCCAGGGGCCGGTGATGCCAGGCTTGATCGTCAACAGGTTCGCGAGGGTCGGCTCAACCAGGATGTCGCGACTGCGGGCAATGGTGCGAGGGCCGATCAGGCTCATGCGTCCGCTCATGATATTAATCAACTGCGGCAACTTGTCAAGCCCCAGGCGCAGCATGAAGCGAGCCAGTGGATGCGGCGAGGCGGTCGGATCAGGAATTGGAGATCGCAGACCGGGGCGGCCAAAGCGGGTGTTGAATTTATACGTCATGAACGAACTGCCGCGTACACCCCACACCTCGTGACTCTCCAGGATCGGCTCATGGGTAAACAGGCGAATCGCGACCGCCAACAGCAGCGCAACCGGCGCCAGGATCATCGAGGCGATCAGTCCGAGGCTGAGATCCATGGCGGATTTGAACAGTGCATCGAAGCCGGTCAGGCGCATCGTGTTGACGCGCAGCAGAGGTACGAAATCGCGGTAGCTGACCTCCACGCTGGTCGCCAGGATGTCGTAGGTGCCGGGCGAGAGCAGAATCTCGAAATCGCTGGGCGCCGCGGCCTGCTGCATCAAGTTCTGAAAGGTCTCCCAGGCCACGGCTGTGGCAATGACGATCACTTCTTTGACGCCGTAACGCCGGGCCACTTCGTGCAGCATGGCTGGCGTGCCGATGACTTCGAGCGTCGCGCCGTGGATGCCTTCGCCGACGCGCGCGCCCAGGGGCAAAAAATCGTCCAGGAAACCGACGACTTCGAGACGTGCGCCAGGCACGGTGCGGAATTGACTCGCCAATGCTTGTCCATGGGCGTTGGCGCCGACGATCAGGACGCGCGTGACGAAGCGACCACGGCTGCGCACGAGCACGATGACGCGGCGTACGGTGAAGCGCGCCAGGACAAGGAAGGCGATCGAGAAGAACCATGCCAGCAGCAGCCAGCCGCGTGCGGGCAAGGCGGAGCCAGGGCTGGTGAACACGGCCGTGAGAACCAACGCAAACAGGCCGTAAGTACAGGCCGCGGCCACCTTGAAATACTCTTGCAATCCTTCGAGCAGCAAGCGCGCATCGTAGAGCCGATGCAGGGCCAAGATGAAAATCCAGAAGGGGATCGAGAGTAGGCTGGAGCGCATGTATTCGTTGGGCGGACTGAAATTGCGCGCCGGCAGCAAGCCGCTTTCAATGCGCACGTAATAGGCCGCCATCAAGGCCGCGCCAATCATCAGCGCATCCAAGGCGAGCAAAATGAGAACCAGAAGCATACGTTCACGACGTGACATGATCGTTACTCTTGGTGCAGACGTGCGCGGTGGCGCAGGTGCGCCAGCGGCGAATGAAGCTGCAGCCCGCTGTTCATGAGCACCTGGGCGCCGTTTTGGTCGAAGCGGAAATCCATGCGCTGCAGCCCCAAACCACTCAGGGCTTCGGTCACGCGCGTTTGATGGCCTTCTTCGCAGTAGAGCATCAGGAAGCCGCCGCCGCCCGCGCCCGTGATCTTTCCGCCCAAGGCTCCGCAGGCGCGCGCCTGCGCATAGCTCTCATCAATTTTGGCGTTGGAAACGCCGGGCGCGAAGCGTTTTTTGGCCTGCCAGTTTTGATCTAGCAGTTCGCCAAATGCGTCCAGCTTGCCCTGCTCCAGACAGACTTTGACCTCGGCAGTCATGGCCTTCACGCTGTGCAACGCGCTGATCACCTGCGCATCGTCATGTTTGCTGGACCGGCTTTGTTTGCTCAAAATCTCGGTGGAGTTGCGCGAACTGCCAGTAAAAAAGAGCATCAGTCTGCGCTGCAAGCGCTGCCAGGTTTCCAGGGAGAGCAACAACGGCGTCACCTGCACGCTCTCTCCGTGGAATTCGATATAGTTGATGCCGCCGAACGCCGAGGCGTACTGGTCTTGTTTGCCAATGGGCATGCCGAGTTTCTGCAGTTCAATGTAACATGCTTCGGCTGCAATCTCGTGTTTGCTCATCGTCCAGCCGCAGGCGGCGCTGACGGCCTTGACCAGGGCTACGGTGACGCTGCTGGATGAGCCGAGGCCGGTGCCCGGCGGCACCTCAGAGGCCAGAAACATCGAGAGGCCGCGGGTGACGCCAAAGTGATGCAACACGGCGCGCGGCAGACTGAGAGAACCTTCGCTCATCAACTCTGCGTCGGGGTCGTGGCGATAGAAGGTTTGGTAATCAGATGAGGTGATCTGCAGGGTGTCGCTGTCATTGACATTGAGGATGACGTAGAAGTAGCGGTTGATCGCCGTGTTGATGACGGCGCCGCCGTAGCGCAAATAGTAAGCCGGCAGGTCGGTCCCGCCGCCTGCCAGGCTAATGCGCACTGGTGAACGAGCAATCAGCATAGCGCCGCCTCAGGCACGCCCCCATCGCCGGCGCAGCCCAACCCACAACCGCCGACCTCCGGCGCGACCCATGCGTCCCAGGATGAGACCCAGGCGGCTGGCGTAGAACCAGCCCGCATACAGCAGACCGGGGTGATCATGTCGTTGGTGGCCGGGAAAGATGTTGATGGGGGGTGCGAAGCGATGCTGTACATCATGCAGCATGGCGCGGCCCCGATCAAGCAGCAGAATCTGGCCCAAACCGAGCCAACTCCATTCTGCGCTATCTTCATGGATGATGCGCATCAAGTTTTGCGCATCCACAAAGGGTTTGAGAAGAAAACGGCGCGCGCGACCGGGGCGCAGTCTATCGAGAATGTGGGGCGGCACGGGCGCGTCCATGACATCATGCGCCAACTGCAGTGTCATGTACAGCAGGGTGCGTGCGCCGCTCCGCTGCGCCAGGCTGACCAGGTAGGGCCAGTCCAGGTCGGCGCCAAAGGTGCGCAGCATCTCGCTGACATCCACCAACCAGCGCAACCCAACGTAGCGGTGTTTGCGGATGTGAATGGTCAGGTGAAAGAGGATATCCTCAAGCGACAGGGAGGGCAGGCTGTGGCCGTTATAGACAAAGGTTCGTGCGCGCTGCCAGAGGCCGGCAATGTCCAGGTTGAAAAGCTCTGGCTCGGCCAGGCTCCAGTGCAGCTCGATCAGCACGCCTTGGCCGCTGGCGGTTTGGTACACGTAGGGAAGATCATAGCTGTGCGCCAACTGGAAGTCGAGCTGGCGACCGGGCTGCAGCCCGTAGCCCAACTCTTCCAGGGCCTGGCGAGCGCCCGCGACCTGGGCTGTGGGCACCAGGATGTCCAGGTCAGCGGAGGGGCGCAAGGCTGGGTCGGGATAGAGCAGCGCGCCGAGCACAATGCCCTTGAGGAGAAGAAAATCAATCTGTCGGCTGCGCAGCTGCTCTGTGGCTCGGAAGAGTTCAGATTCCAGCAGCAGATTGTCGCCCAAGGTGCTGTAGTAGCTGGCCTCGAACTGACGCCACACCGCCAGCGGCACCGAGCCGGCGGCGTTGAGCGTGCGCAGGTTATGAAAGACGAGCGGCGCCCGGCCGTGCACCTGCGCCAGTTCAAAGAAAAACGGCCATGAAACCCCGCGTTCGATGGACGCCAACACCTGCTTGCTTTCTTCGCTCGTGAGGCTGCGTCGGCTGACCAGCAGAAGCAGCTGCTGCGCATATTCGGGTTGTTGCACGTCAACGTCCAATGACGTCATGGGCAGAGAGCCGCGGCGGCTAACGGATGTAATCACGCGACAGACCGCACCGTGCCGAGTTTTTTCATGATACGGCTGGCTTCCTGATAATAGTTGGCAAACGTTGGCTGCGACTGCGCCCAGGCGACGTAGTCGTGAATCGTTTGCTGTAAGGGCACGTTGGGTTGCCAACCGAGCGCCTGCAGTTGGCTGATGTCGGACACGATGTGGCGGGTATCGCCCAGGCGGAACTCGCCGGGAACCTGGGGCGCCAAGTCACGGCCAACGATCTGCGCGACGGCGGCCGCATAATCAATCACGCAGATGGCCTCCTTGCCGCCGACGTTGAAGGGGCGGTAGTCTGCGCGTGCGTCTTGCAGCACGAGTGCGATCGCACGCGCGACATCGGAAACATTGACATAATCACGCATCTGGCGACCATCTTCGTACGCCACGGGCGCATCCGCGTGCAGCAGGGCCATGGTGAACAGGCGCAAGATGCCGGAATAGGCGTTGCGAAACGATTGGCGCGGCCCCTGGGTAATGGAAAAGCGCATGGCAACGGATGGAATCTGGTAGCGGCGACCCAGGTTGAGCGCAATCATTTCCTGGGTGTATTTGGAAATGGCATATTGGTTGTGGGGGTTGACATGGGTTTCATCGGTGTGCTGCCATTCAAGCGGGCCGCCGCACACCGGGCAGGTCAGCTCCCAGCGGCCGGCGCGCAGTTGTTCTTCTGGCCGCGGGCCGGGATATTGCACCTGGTGCTGCGGGCAGAGGTATTTGCCTTCGCCATAGACAGCCTGCGATGACGCCACCACGACTTTTTGGATTGGGTAGCGGTGCTCGACAATAAGCTCATACAATAAGGCCGTGCCGACGGTGTTGACATGAAAGAACTTGGAAAAATCAGGCAAGTAGTCCTGGTATGCCGCCAGGTGGATCACGGCATCCATGCCCTGCAAGGCCTTGTTCAGAGCACTGCGATCACGCACGTCGCCCAGCACAAACTCGGCCGCCGCCGACACATAGTCAGGCAGCTGCCCATTGAGGTGCACGGGAGGCGTCAGGTTGTCGAAAATGCGCACCGCGTGACCTTGCGCCAACAAGAGATCAACGGTGTGCGAGCCGATGAAGCCGGCCCCGCCTGTTACTAAGACGTTCATTCATCACCTGTCGGGTTGTATGATGGTGCTTTCGTGAATTCTAGCACCTGCAGAAAGCTCCAGGGCCGCAGGGCGGGGATCCAGCGTTCAAGCCGCTGGTCGAGCGTCATGAAAAAGCGCACGGCCCACGGGAAATTGAGCCAGTGACGGGCCAACAAGACCGTCAAACAGAGCTGTGGGAAGTGAACCTGCACCGCTCCGTCGAAATGTCGGCAAAATTCGTCAATCTCGGCGTCGTCCAGGGGGGATTCCGCAGCCGATCCGTAGCGGCGAATGCCAAAACGACCCATCAGATGGCGCCGCGCCCATCTGAGCACCGGGTTGCGGTCCGAGTTCTCAATGAAAACCGCGCGTCCGCCTGGCTTGAGCACCCGGCCAATCTCCGCGCCAGCTTGCGCGCAATCTAGATGGTGCAGCACCTGGGCGCCAAAAACCAGGTCCACCGCGCCGTCGGCCAACGCCAACCGGTGGGCGTCCATGCTGGCGCCATGGATCTGCCCAAGTTGACCCGCCAGCTCCGCCAGCGCGCGACCCTGCTGCAGGCCTTTCACGGCCACATCAGTAGCCAGCACAACCGCCCCCCGACGCGCCATTTCAACGGCGTGACGGCCGCCGCCGCTGCCTACATCCAGCACCGTTTGCGCTCGACAATCGCCCAGGAGATCGAGCGCATAGACTTCGCGTAAACTCAGCGGTTCCGCCAACAGCGCCGAATGGTCATCCTGCTGCCGATAGACACCCTCGTAGAATTCCTGCTCCTGGCGCACTGAGTGAAGCTGCGCTGTCTCAGACAAGACCGTTGTATTCACCCGTTTCTCGATCGTAATTCCGCGAATTGCACCAAGTCGCCGTCGTGCAAGCAAAAAGAACGAGAGAGTGCCATCCTCTCCCGTCCGTAGATGCCCACCTTCATTTTAGCACAGGAAGCTGAAGTGAGCACATTTTCATGGGGTTATGTTGTGATCGGCGGCTAGTACGCGCCGCGCCCGAACAGGACCGCAGGTACGGTGCGCAGCAGGATCCACAGATCGAACCAAAAGGAACGCCGCGCGATGTAGTCCAGGTCAAGCTGCACCCATTCATCGAAATTGCTCACGCGGTTGCGCCCGCCAATCTGCCACAGGCAGGTGATGCCTGGCTTGACGCTGAGCTTAGCGCGCTGCCAGGGCGTGAACTGCACGTACTCGGTGCGCAGAGGCGGCCGCGGCCCGACCAGGCTCATGTCGCCTTTGAGCACGCTCCACAACTGCGGCAGTTCGTCCAGGCTCAGTTTGCGCAAGAATCGCCCGACTGGCGTGATGCGTGGGTCGCGTTTGATCTTGAAAACCGGCCCGCTCATTTCGTTGGCGGCCATGAGCTGGGCCTTCAACGCGTCTGCGTTGACCACCATGGTGCGGAACTTGTAGCCGGTGAACGGCCGTCCGCCCAGGCCAACCACCTGCCAGCGATAGAAAACCGGGCCAGCCGAAGTCAACTTGATCGCCACGGCAATGAGCAGCAGCAGCGGCGCCAACAGCGCCAGGAGCAGCGCACTGACAACGGCATCGAAGCAGCGTTTACTGATGTCATACAGTGGGCGCGGCGGCGCCACCGGTGTGGTTGGAAGCTCCATCATGACTCTTCTCAGATGCGCACAGAAGGGGGGATGTTCAACTCGGCTACTCGGAAGACGCCGCAAGCCCAAAGCGGGTTACGATGGCGTCCACAATGCGGCGCGCGGCGCGGCCATCGCCGTAAGGGCTGGCCGCTTGCGACATCGTCCGGTAGGCGGCTTCATCGTGCAGCAGCCGTTCGGTTTCACGCACGATGTCCGCCTGCGCGGTGCCCACAAGCCGTGCGTTGCCGGCTTCGATGCCTTCCGGTCGCTCGGTGTCGCGGCGCAGGACTAACACCGGCTTGCCCAATACCGGGGCTTCTTCCTGAATGCCGCCCGAATCGGTCAAGACCAGGGTGCAGCGCTTCAACAGGTAGACAAGCGTGCGATACTCGACCGGCTCGATCAAGTGAATGCGTGCGCGCCCGGCCAGAATGCGAAAGACAGGCTCACGCACGTGCGGGTTGAGGTGCACGGGATAGACCAGTTCAACGTCGGGGTTGCGCTCGACGATCTCTCGTAGGCCGTGGCAGAGTGATTCAAACGGCGCGCCGAAGTTCTCGCGGCGATGCGCGGTCACGAGGAGCAAGCGGCGGTCCGACGTGGGCGGCAGCTGGGCGCGCAGCGCCGCAGCGGGCGTGAACGGCTGCGCCGCGATGGACTGCAGCGCGTCCACCACCGTGTTGCCGGTGAGGAAAATGTCCTCCGTGGGCACGCCTTCGGCCTGCAGCGCGGCCACGGCGCGGGTGGTCGGCGCAAAGTGCAGCGATGCCAGCGCGCCGACCAGGCGGCGGTTCATTTCTTCGGGAAATGGACTGTAGCGCTGATGGGTGCGCAGACCAGCCTCCACATGTCCCATCGGAATCTGGGCGTAAAAACTAGCCAGCCCTGCCACCATGACCGTGGTGGTGTCGCCTTGCGCCAAGACCAGGTCAGGCTGCAGATCGTGCAGCACCTGACTGACGCGCGTCACCGCCAGAGCTGTCAGCGCAGGCAGCGTCTGGTTGGGCTGCATGAGGTTAAGATCCACGTCAGGGCGAATGGCAAAGATCTCAAACACCTGGTCGAGCATCTCGCGGTGCTGGGCTGTCGCGCAAACCAGCGCGCGCACGCCCGACTTCACGGCCAGCGCTTGAATGACCGGGGCCATTTTTACGGCTTCCGGCCGCGTGCCCACAATCGAGAGCACGGTCAGCTTGCCCGCGTTTGCCTGGCCTGCATCAGCCGTCACGGTTGGTCGTCCTGATAGAAACGTAAGACGATGGGCGTCCGCATGGCCGCTCTGACCGTATCTTGCTCGCGGCTCCAGGCCTCTTTAACTACTTTGTGCTCCACGAGCAGGAGCAGGCAGTCAGCGTCTTTGGCCGCAGCCGCCAGGCTGGTGTATTCATGCCCCGGCACCAGGGGGTCGAAATGCGTCACCTGGTAACCATCCGCGGTCAGAAGCTGGGCAATTTCCAGGGCTGGGCTTTCGCGCGTGTCTTCGGTGTCGGGCTTATAGCTCATGCCAACGGCGACCAGCCGCGGCGACATGATGTGCGCCACGGCCCGGCGGATGCGCGCGGCCATCTTGTGCGGCACTTCGTCGTTGACGAGCCGCGCCGTGAATATCAAACGGGAGTTGGCGGGATCCACCTCTTTGATGAACCACGGATCCAGGGGGATGCAGTGGCCGCATCACGAAACGTATTCTCGCAGAGCTTGCACAGTTCGGCGGTGACATCGTCGGTCAGGTAAAGCTCGCCCGTGACGAATGAGGCATAGACCGCCCGCGCCATCTCGCGTCCAACCGGCTCCGCGCAGCCGATGACGCGGTCGTTGTGCACAATTTCGTAGAACACATCGCCGGGGAGGATGCGCTCTGGGCAGTGGGCCAGGTGCAGATCAACGCCGACCCTCAGTCCGCTGCGCTCCAGCAGCGGCGTCACCACGTTGCGACACGTGAGCGGAGGAATCGTAGACTCGATGATGATCAGATTCCTCGGCTGCAGGTAAGGTAGGAGCGATTCGATGGCGCGTACGACGTAGGAGAGATCCGCCACTTTTTGGCGCGGCAGCACGGGTGTAGGCACCGCAATGATGAACACATCGGCCGCGCAGGGCGACTGGCGCGCGCTCACATTTTGGCGCACCGCGGGATCGTGCAGCAGTTCCTGCAGCTCAGCCTCTTTGAGGTGCAGCACACCGTCATTGATGGCGCGCACAATGTTTTCGTTGATGTCAACGCCGACCACGCGCCAGCCGGCGCGCGCCAGCATCAAGGCGGCGGGCAGCCCCACGTAACCCGTGCCTACCACCACAACCTGCTTAGCGTCGGCCATAGAACACCTTTTGCCATTCGATCGTGCGCGCCACGCCCTCTGCCAGCGATACGGTGGCCTGATGACCCAAATCGCGTACGGCTTTGGTTGTATCGGCGCGCTTGTCGCGCGTGTTGTGCGCCTCGTATTCCAGGTAGGTGACCAGGCGATCGTCTTTGCCCAGGTAAGCCAGGATCATGTCCGAAAGGGCCTTGATGTCGTGATACTCATCGCCGGCAATGTTGTAGATCTCACCGGGCTGGAAGCGTTCGCTGATGTTCGCCAGGGTGCGCACACAGTCGTCAATGTAGGTGGAACTGCGGTGATGGTTGAGGTAGACGGTGTAGGGCAGATCGTGCAGCGCGCGATAGATGAACAAGCAAATAACGCTGCGGTAGGGCGAGTAAGGCTCGCCGGGGCCGTAGGTGTTGAACAAGCGGACGCGCACCGACTCGGTGCCAAAGCGATCCATAGAGTTCATGATCTGCTGTTCATTCACCCATTTGCTGATGGTATAGTCGTTCAGTTGCCGCACAGGAAAACGGGCCATGACATCTTCGGACATCACATCGGGGTAGTCGCCATAGACTTCAGAACTGCTGAACGCAATCAGGCGAAAGCGCTGCGCTTCTTGCATGCGCAGGATGTTCTTCGTGCCAACTGCATTGGTCTGCCAGACTTTCTCGTAGTAATCTTCGCCGTTGTTGCGCCCGAACTCGGCCGCCAGATGGTAAACGTAATCAAAGGCGTGCTGAGAAAAGAGACGCTCAACCTGTCGAAACTCCCCCACATCGCAGCGCACATACTGCGCGTCGTGATGATGCGATAAATCGCATAGCCAAACCTCATTGCCGCGCTGGCGCAGTTCACGCACCAGGACTGAACCGACGGCGCCCAGGCCGCCGGTGACTAAAATTCGCATGAAAAATCATCCTTTCGCAATCATATCCCATTGAACCAGCCGCGCTGCCACCGTAGACCGCGCGCCAGCCTGTTTCCAGCGACGGCCAACGCTTTGTTTCGTGTAGTTTATTCCTTATCTGCTGGCGACTTTTGGCGGCTCATAGCCGGTCAACAGGCGAAAGACAAAGAGGGGGGTGGTGGTCATGTAGCGCTTGAACAGGCGCTGCGGCTCCTGCACCATGCGGAAGACCCACTCCAAACCCAGCTTGCGGATTGGCTCAGGCGCGGCGCGCACCTTGCCCGCCATGACATCGAACAGCCCGCCAACGCCCACGATGATAGGCGCACGCAGCTCGCGCTTGTGCCTGGCAATCCACATCTCTTTCATCGGCGAGGGCAAGGCCACCAGCAGGATGGAGGCGCGGCTGTCATTGACCGCCGCCACGATGCCAGCCTCATCGGCCGGCTTGAAATAGCCGTTACGGCAGCCGGCAATGAGGAGCCGCGGCCAGCGCTGGCGGGCGCGCGCCGCGGCCTGCTGTACAATTTCCTCCTCAGCGCCAAAGAAGAAGACGCTGTACTCATACAATTCCGCAGCGCCCAACAGGCGATGGACGAACGGCGGTAGGCCCACTTGTTCCGGTATCGGCAGGCGTCTGATCCATTTTGCGCCCCAGGCGACCGCTTTGCCGTCGGCCAGGGCCAGTTCAAAACCCTCCACAACAGACCGGAATGTCGGGTTCTCGTGCGCCAGGATCGTCTGCGAGGCATTGATGGGCACGATGCACACCTGGCGGCGCTCGGCAATCGCGTCCAGGCATATGCCGACGGCCTGCGTTTCAGTGACGCCGTCCACGGGCACGCCCATCAAGTGCACCCGCGGCGCGGCAAGAGACGCCGGATCGGCGCTGGTTGTGAGGTCGGCGGCCGTTATGGGTATCGGCTTCATGGTTCCTCCCCTGTCACAACACATCGTCCAGGGCGTCAGCCAGGCGATTGAGGAAGGCGGTCTCGTTATAGCGCTCCTCAATGATCTGGCGATTGGCCTGGCCCATGCGCAGGCGCAAAGCCCGGTCTTCGATCAAACGCAGCAATTGCTGTGCAAGCGCAGCCGGGTCGCCAGGCTGCACAAAGAGACAGTGTGTTTCGGCGGTCAACATGTCGGGCAGCGCGCCCGCCGGCGTGACGATCACGGGCAGCTGCGCGGCCATGGCCTCCATCACAGATAATCCAATGGCTTCGGTGTAGGAAGGCAGTACAAAAATATCAGAATCTACCAGGGTTTGCAACTTTTGCTCATCCCTGATCACGCCCAGGAACGTCACAACTTCTTCCAGGTGATGCTGGTGGATCGTCTGCTGGATGGCCCCCGGCGCATTGTCACGTTCGGGAATGAACAGGATATTGCGCTCTTTGTTGATGAACTCTCCAGCCAGCTGCACCGTGAGATGAATATCCTGCGCTTGCAGTTGGGGCAGCAGTAAGGGCAAGGCACGGATCAAATCGACCGCGCCTTTGGCAAACGAGATGTGCCCCATGAACAGGATGCGGATTTCCCGCCTGTCGTCTTCTGGCGGCCGACTGCGCCGCGGATAGACGGTGTAAACGCCATAGGCGGCGACGTGGAATTTCTGCGGCGCCACGAGCTTGCCAAACTGCCGCTTGAGCCGTTCACCGCCGATCAGGAAAGCATCGGCCTGGCGAAAAACGAGGCGCGTGTACGCACGAAACCAGGCCGGTTGACCGCGGTAGAATTCATCGAACGATCCGCCGTGCACCTGGAAGACAACGCGTCGCGTAAACGGGCGGCACATCCAGAGCAGCATGGAGTCGCGAAAGAAACCGGTGCGGTTTTGACTCAACGGGAGATAGGCCAGGTCAGGGCGCAGCTGCCGGCTCATGCTCCACACTTGACGCAGGTGCCGCAGGTTGTAACGTATGTTGACGAATCCCAGGCGCCCGCGTTCTTCGTTGGTGATCGGTTTTTGCATGTTGCAAAACGAGAGCGCAAATCGCTGCTGCATGAGCGGTGAAGTCACAACCGTCTGCGTAAACGTCTCTACCCCGGCAAAGGGCGGCGGCGTCGGCCCGGCCACCAACAGCTTGGGTTTGGACCGGCGGCCAGCCAGCGCCGGCTTCCGCCCCGTCAGCGCGGGCGCCATGCTGACCAGCGCTGCTTGCGTCGCTTCTGCGGTCGTTGGCTCCAGGATGACCTGATAGAGGGCGACAAACTGCTGCGCGAAGGCGGCAGGCCCAAACTGCTGCAACGCGCGCTGGCGCGCAGCCTGACCCCACTGCCGCGCTTGGGCTTCGGGGGATAACAGACGGTGCAGCGCCGCCGCTAATCCCACGACATCGTTGGCCGGCGTCACCAGGCCGCTCACTTCGTGCTCGATCAACTCCGGCAGCGCGCCGCCATCAGTGACTACGATGGGCAGGCCAGCCAGCATCGCCTCCACGGTGGCGATGCCGAAGGCCTCTGCATTGGAAGGATTGACATAACCATCGAGCAGGCGTAGGATTTGGCGAATGTCGTCACGCGCACTCCAGACCAGCACCGATTTCTCCAAGCCCAGGCGGCCGATCAGCTTGCGGATGTGATCTTGCAGCGGCCCGTCGCCGATGAGCAGGAGCCGCGCATGGGGTTCAGTCTGGCGGACGTGCGCAAAAGCTTGCAGGAGGATGTCGTGACAGCGCACCGGCATGAAGGTCCCGACATAGCCCAGCAGCCGGTCGTCATCGGACAGCCCAAAGGCAGCCCTGGGGGGGGATGTCGGCTGTTGATTGACCGGATGGTCGCTGACGCCAGGGTAGATGACCGCCAGTTTGGAGCGGGGCAG
>JBGAVB010000005.1:16863-20536 GCA_044228345.1 Anaerolineae bacterium
GGCGCAGGGTGATGACGCTGCTCGACGGCGGTCCAGTGTCTGCACAGCAGGTCAAGTCGATTCTGGAGGGAGAGGGCGCGACCTGGCGGCAGGTCGCCTGGGAATTACACACGATGCGGGCCGCCGTGCGGCCGTAGATGTTGTCCCACAAGCGCACGGCAAGGCTGGTATTGCGCACGATGCCATGCTCGGTCATGATGGTGGGCAGGCCCAATCGCCAGGCCGCGAGTCCACCGTAAATATGCGCACGCGCCAGGTGCGTCTGCACCAGGTGCGCATGGCGGCTGTCAAGCCATTCGGTGATCGAACGTAAGGCGCGCCAATCCAGGTTACTGTGCGTCGGTTGGTAGGTGACTGGAATGTCCAACGCCCGGAACGCGTCGGCGAAACTGCGGCCGGGCGCATCCGCTTCGATAACCAGGACTTCGGGTGCAAACACGGCCCGATCGAGCGACGACAGCAGCTGGTAGAGATACTGTGTCGTGCCGCCGTCGAAGGGCAGGTTCTTAATGATGTGTACGATGCGGTAGGGCGCCATGGATCAGGCTTCGCTCCTGCGCTCTACGCCGCCTCGATGCGGCGCGCGGCGCCAACGGCGCAGCCGCGCAATCAGGCGCGCGCCCAGCCATGACGAGAACCAGGTGCGGACAAAACGGCCATCCAGGGCCAGCCCTGGCGCGCAGCGCAGAGCCTGCCGCAGATAGGTGCGCGCCTGGGGCAAATCTGATGCAGCGTAGAAACACATGCCCGCGCGCAGATAGGCCTCGCCCAGGGCGTGCATGCGCAGCGGCTGCCATGCGGCTGGCAGCGCAGGATCGTTGACCGCGCGCGTCACGACGCGGATGGTTTCTTCGCCGGCGCGGCGTACCTGGCGATTCGTCACCGTTTGGCTGTGCACGCGCACCGCGGCCCAGGTCATCGGCACATAAGCCATGTCGCCCTGGCGCGCCAGCTTGATCCAGAGGTCGTGGTCCATGACGTTGAGCAGGCTTTCATCCAGCCAGCCGGCGCGCGCCAGCGCGGTCTGGCGCATGAAGACCGCCGGCTGCGCCAGGTAATTCCAGCCCAGGATGCGTCCGCGGTCGAAAGGGCCGGTGGGCACGCGCCCTACCACGCGGCCTTGCGCGTCAATTACGTCGCAATCGCCGTAGACGGCGGTTGTCGCAGGCTGCGCCGTCAAGGCGGCCACGGCCGCGCTCACCGCGCCGGGCCGATACAGATCGTCGCTGCCAATCCAGGCCAGGATCTCGCCGCGGCTGCGCGCCCAACCTCGATTGACAGCCTGAGAGATGCCGCTGTCAGGCTCAGCATACCAGGTCAGGCGGTCGGCGAAGCTGCGCAGGATGTCGTGCGTCTCATCCGTGGAACCGCCATCCATGACAATGAATTCCAGGCGCGGATAGTCCTGAGCCAGTACGCTTTCGATCGTGGCTCTGATCCACGTCGCGCTGTTCAGGCTGGGGGTGACGATGGAGACCAACGGCAACGGCACGCGCTTACCTCCCTAGTTCGGTTCCAGGAGTAGATCGAGTTTGAGCAGCAGCGCCAGTGCGACGACGACCTGCACGGAGAAAGCGCCAAAGAAATCGAAGATGGTGTTGTTTCCCAGGCCGACAAAGAAGTTGGCAATGAAAGCGGCCAGGATGGTTACGATGGTGCCGCGCAGCAGGCTGTTTTCCATCCGCCAAACCAGGCGGCCAGCGCGCCATGCCACGACGCCGAACAAGAGCAGGATGAGGATGCCTTGCACAAGTCCGATGCGATAAAACAGCCAGCTGTAGGCGCTGTGACGGAAGAGCGCTTGCAGTTCACTGGCACGCGAATAGGCGAAGCTGCCGCGATCGCCATAACCGGCGCCAATGAACGGATTGGACGCGCCGCGCGCTGCGTTGTTGATGAAGCGCGTGGTTTCCAGGCGCGTCTCGCGGTTAGCGGCCGAGCTGGAGGTTGAGGCGCTGGGGTCAACGATGGAGGCTGCGCGTTCGCTGACCGCACGAATCAGGCCTGTGCCGGCGGCCGCATCAGCGACCACGAGCAGCCCTCCCAGGACGAGCATGATCAGGCCTGCGCTGAGCACACGCTGCGGTTTGCGCAGCCAATGACTAAACAGTCCAATCGTAAGCACGCCGCTGATCATACCCAGGTAGATGCCGCGCACCAAGAGCGCCATCAAGGCCAGGGTGCAGCCCAGGGTGAGAAGAGCCAGCCAGGGTCGCCCACTGGGTTTCACTTCGCCCGTGAGGAAAAAGGCGATGCCCATGAGCCAGCAAAACAAAATGTACTCCCAGCTCGTCACCAAGCCGTAGCGCAGAAAGCGGCCAGTGCTGAGCACGACGGTGGATGCCCCTTCGGCGGTGGGAATCCGCAGCGCCCAACTCACGAAGTAATAGATCAGGGCAGGCAGAACCACCAGGATAATGCCGCGCAGCGTCAGGAAAAGGTCGTCACGCGTGCGCACGCTGCTGACGACCAACAAAGAGAGCGCGATGTAGTAAAATGGCACGCGCATGTCACGCAGAATGGTGATCAGGAGGTTTCCCTTCAGCAGACCAACCAGCGCAGGGAACAGCAGAATAGCCAGGATGCCCAGCAGCAGGTAGCCAGAACGCTGCGTCAGGCGAAAGGCGTGGAGTTGCAAAGCCCAACGCGCCAGCCACCCAAACAACGTCATGGCGACAAAGAGGTCGAGCAGGTGCACGTTCGACTGCGAAATGGGGAGCTGCAGCGCCTCCAACGGCTGGAAGTAGACGGCAATGGCGACGATCGTCCACAACTGCCACCGCAAGGGGAAGATCAGGTAGATCGCGGCGGCCGCACCGAGGATGATCAACGCCAGGGCGGTGGTGGCGCTGCTGCCAAGCGGTACAGCCAGCAGTGCGCCGATGAGGAGGACCCCCAGGAGGATCCAGAGGTTCTCTCTGTTCTTGCGGCTGCCGCTGTCAAAGGTGCGCAGTAGATTTGCCATTCGACGACACTTCCTTACTCTAAACCGATTGATGTTTGCGTGATCGAAACTCGACGCACGGCGCTACGGTCGGGAGGGCGCTGGCGTTGGCGCGCTGATGGACGGGTCGCGACGTTGGGCTTCGGCCCAGGCCGCGCGTGCGGCGTCCGGCTCTCCATTGGCCTGCAGGGCATTGCCCAGCAGCAGGTAGGCGCCAGCCGTGCTGTCATCCAGCGCAATGCTGGCGCGCAAACTGGCGATGGCTTCGGGCCAGCGCGCCAGCGCGGCCAGCATCTGGCCTTGCACCATGAAGCCATAGGCGGTTGGCGTGACGGCCAATGCCTGGTTGGCCGCCTGTAAACCCTGCTCAGGGTCATGCAGCGCCAGATAGGCATGCGCCATGACAAGGTACGTGTAGCTTTCCCGCGGCGCCAACATCTGCGCTTGCTGCAGCTGCGCCAACGCCGCGGCTGGCTGTTCGTCGCGGTAGAGCAGGATCTCCGCCAAACGCCGCCGCGGCATGGCCTGGCCAGGATCACGCGCAATGGCTGCGCGATACGCGGCGGCGGCTTTGGCCCACGCCTGCGCCAGCCAGGCCTGATTGCCGACCTGAAAAAAGACGTTGGACAGCAGGGGCTGCGGGGCCGTCACCGTCGCACACATCGGGTTGATCTGCGCCGCGGCGTCGTCCAGCCACGCCAGCTGACCCGGCGCTTGCAGCAAGCGATA
>JBGAVB010000060.1:0-9904 GCA_044228345.1 Anaerolineae bacterium
CACACCTTGCAGTTCAACTCCGAGGTGTTCGGCAGCGCCAACACCAACTTCTTCGTGGACGACGTGATGCTGGATGCCGGTGCGGCGCTCGTCTGCGATGCGCCTAGCGACGTGCCGTGGCTGAGCGTCAACCCGACCAACGGGACGACGGCGCCTGCGGCCATCACTCCGGTGCAGGTGACCTTCGACTCGACCGGCCTGACGCCGAACACCTACAACGCTCGCCTGTGCATCAACAGCAACGATCCAAACCCCGGCCCCGGCAACGGAACGAACCGGGTCATCGTGCCGGTGACGCTGGTGGTGGAGCAGGCGACCCCCACGCCGACGCCGACCAATACGCCGGTGCCGCCCACCGCCACGCCGACGGCCACGCCAACCAACACCCCGGTGCCGCCGACCGCCACGCCGACGGCTACGCCAACCAACACCCCGCTGCCGCCCACCGCTACGCCAACGGCTACGCCCACCCCAGGCTCGCCGACTGGTGTTGAGTTGAGCAGCCTGAGCAGCGGTTCCGCCGCCCCCATCAGCGGCTGGCTGATCGTGGCCCTGGCCCTGGCAACGCTGACCGGCGCCGCAGCCCTCCTGCGCCGCCGTACGGCGCGCTAAACCGTTCGCGGCCCCCCGCCGCCACCTAGACGTAAAGAACGAGATAGACCGTCATGGTCTATCTCGTTCGCTTTTCATACACAGCCTTCGCAAGGGGAGATTCTAATGCAGAATCTTGCTCAAGAATTGCTTGGTGCGCTCGTGTTGCGGGTTGTTGTAGAGCTGTTCGGGCGTGGTGTCTTCCAGCAGTTGGCCGGCGTCCATGAACAGGATGCGCGTCGCGGCCGCGCGGGCAAACCCCATCTCGTGCGAGACGACAAGCATGGTCATGCCTTCACGCGCCAGGTCTTGCATCACGTCCAAGACTTCGGTGATCATCTCCGGGTCGAGCGCAGAGGTCGGCTCATCGAACAGCATGATCTTGGGATTCATGGCCAGCGCGCGCGCAATCGCCACCCGCTGCTGCTGCCCGCCGGAGAGCTGGCCGGGGTAGCTGTTGGCCTTCTCTGGAATGCCCACCTTCTGCAGAAGATCGCGTGCGACGCTGGCAGCCTCGTCGGCCGAGCGCTTGCGCACCACACGCTGCGCGAGGCTGATGTTTTCGAGCGCGGTCATGTGGGGAAACAGGTTGAACTGCTGAAAAACCATGCCCACCTCGGCCCGCACCGCGTTGATATTTACCTTCGGATCGGTCACCAACATCTGGTCAATATAGATTTCGCCGGACGTGAGCGTCTCCAGGTGGTTGATGCTGCGCAGCAGGGTGGATTTGCCTGACCCACTCGGCCCGATGATGATGACCACCTCGCGCGGCTTCACCGTCAGGCTCACATCGTTCAGCGCGTGCACCCGGCCGAAATACTTGTGGGCATGGCGCACCTCAATGATGGCGTCGTTCATGATACGTCAACTCCTTCGTTCAAGCGCTTTAGTGCCCAATGGTCAAGCGCTGTTCCAGCCAGCGCGCCAGCCGCGTGAAGATCAGGGTCATCAGCAGGTAGATCAGGGCGATCATGGTGAAGGTCTCGAAGCTGAGGAATGAGCGCGCCACGTACTCGCGCCCGCGGCGGGTCAGGTCAGACACCGCCAGCACCGACACCAACGAAGAGTCCTTGAGCAAGGTGACAAACTCGTTGCCCACGGGCGGCAGAATGACGCGGATGGCCTGCGGCAGGACGATGTAGCGCATGGCCTGGGCATAGCCCATGCCCAAGGAACGCGCCGCTTCCATTTGGCCTTTGGAGATGGACTCGATGCCCGCGCGGAAAATCTCGGTCATGTACGCGCCGTAGCAGACCGTAAAGCCAATCACGGCTGCGACGAAGGGATCAATCCGCAGCCCCATCAACCACGCGCCGACCCCCGGCGCCACGGGCGTGAGCGCGCCGCCGACGGCCTGCAGAACTTGCGGCAGAGCAAACCAGATGTAGAGCAGCCACACGAGCAGCGGAATGCCGCGCACGACTTCCACATACAGCGAGGAGGCGCCGCGCACGATGCGGTTGCCCGAAATGCGCCCCAGGCCGCCCAGCATGCCGACAATCAGGATCGTGAAGAAGGATGTGACGGAGATACGCAGCGTGACGGCGATGCCATCCTTGACGAAGTTCCAGATTTCCGCGTAGGGCTTGGCCATGACCACGATCATAAAAACAATGATCGCCAGGACAGCCAGCACCAGCAGCCACCAGCGGTCAACGCCGGCCAGGCGGCCGCGCGTGTCAACCAGGCGCGGGCCAGGGCCTGGCGTCGGAGCGATTGCACCCATGAACACCTCCTTGCCTAATCATCCGGATCAGGGGCGCGATCTGCACAGGTTGGGCGCCCGTGTAAAGATCGTTTTTCAACGCAAAGTCGCAAGGAGCGCAAAGCCAGACTAGAAGCCTTGCGCTGCTCTCCAAAAACGCGTTCTGGACAGAAGAATCTTTTTCAACGCAAAGTCGCAAAGTCGCAAGGAGCGCAAAGCCAGACTAGAAGCCTTGCGCTGCTCATCGAAAACGCGTTCTGGACAGAAGAATCTTTTTCAACGCAAAGTCGCAAAGTCGCAAGGAGCGCAAAGCCAGACTAGAAGCCTTGCGCTGCTCATCGAAAACGCGTTCTGGACAGAAGAATCGGCCTTAACGTAAAGGCCCACAGAGATTCCAAAGAATCTTTGCATCTTTGCGTCTTTGCGTCCTTGCGTTAGAACTGCGCCATAGGCGCTAGAGCAGTTCCTTCACGGCAGCCAGGGCCGCTTCGTAATCAGGATGCTGCCCAATGTCGGGCACATATTCGACGTAGCGCACCACGTCCTGCTCATCCACGATGATGACCGCGCGCTGCTCGAAGCGCAGCTCTTTGATATGCGTACCATAAGCGTCGCCAAAGGCCATGTCGTAGTGATCGGAAAACATCAGCACCCGATCCACGCCCTTGGCCGCGCACCACTCTCTTTGCGCAAACGGCAGATCCACGCTGACTGTGACGACCACGACCTTCTCGCCGAAGGTCGCCGCCTCCTGGTTGAAGCGGCGCGTCTGCGCATCGCAGATGCCGGTGCCTAGCGAGGGCACGACGTTGATGAGGCGAATTTTCCCCGCGGTGGAGGCCAGCAGCGGCTTGCGGCCGTCGAAGCCCTTGTCGTTGAGTATCACTTCCGCGGCCATATCGCCGGGAACCAGGGCCACACCCAAGACGGTCAGCGGCTTGCCTTTGAGGGTGACATCACCCAGGCGTTCTTGCAACATGAATTACTAAAGCTCCTTGTTACCTTACATTTTATGCAGACGAGGATCCAGGGCATCGCGCAAGCCATCGCCCAAGAGATTGAAGCCGAGCACGGTCAGCATGATGGCCAGGCCGGGGAAGAAGACCAGGTGCGGCGACGTGAAGACCTGGTTGCGTTCGGCGCCCAACATCGAACCCCATTCGGCCATCGGCGGCTGCGCGCCCAGGCTGAGAAAGCCGAGCGCGGCGGCGTCGAGAATGGCGGCGGAGAAGCCGAGCGTGGCTTGCACGATCAGCGGGGCGAGACAGTTGGGCAGGATGCTGCGAAACAGGATGCGTGAAGGCGGCGCGCCGACCGCACGCGCGGCGGTGACAAAATCCAGCTCCTTGACCGCTAGCACACTCGCGCGGCTGACGCGCGCGTAGGTGGGAATGGAAACGATACCGATCGCCAGCAGCGCGTTGGTCAGTCCTTCGCCCAAGACAGTGACGATGGCGATGGCGAGGAGCAAGGCTGGGAACGCCAGCAGCACATCCATCAGGCGCATGATGACATTGTCGGCCCAGCCGCTGGCATAGCCCGCAATTGCGCCGAGCAGGGTGCCAATGATGATGGCAAAGCCGACGGTGCTCAGGCCGATCAATAACGAGACGCGAGAGCCAAAAATCAAGCGGCTAAACAGGTCGCGCACATTGCCATCCACGCCCAAGATGTGCTGCGGCTTGTCCGCGGGGCAGCCGAGAAGGTGAATACACGGCCCAGAGCGCATCTTGATATTTTCGATGCCGATGAGCACCTGGTCAGGTTCGTAGGGCGCAATCAGCGGGGCGAAGATGGCGGTGAGGGTGAGAATGCCCAGAATCACCATACCCAGAATGGCCGACTTGATGCGTAGGAGAGTATAAAGCGCGTCCTGCCAGGGGCTGCGCGGCGGACGGGCCAGCGTTTGTTGGGTAATGGTAGGTATGCTCATGCCATTCTCGGCTAACTCAGACGGATACGGGGATCGAGGAACGCGTAGCTCAGGTCTACGATGAGATTGACCAACACAAAGACCACAGCCACTACCAGCGTCACCGATTGGACGATGGTGTAGTCACGCGCCTGGATGGCGTCGAAGAGTAGACGCCCCATGCCAGCAAAATTGAAAATCGTCTCCGTCAACACCGCGCCGCCGAGCAGGCTGCCCAGGGAAAGTCCAACCACTGTGACCACCGGCAGGAGCGCATTGCGCATGGCATGGCGAGAGACGACCACCGCCTCGCGCAGCCCTTTGGCGCGCGCCGTGCGGATATAATCCTGGCCCAGGACTTCCAGCAGGCTGGAACGGGTCATGCGCGCAATGATGGACATGGGAATCGTGGATAACGCCGCGGCCGGCAAGATGAGATGCTTGACCGTGTCCCAGAAGAAAGCCCAGTTGCCGGTGACCAGGGCATTGAAAAGATGCAGATTGGATAAGAATTGCAAAATCGAATAGCTCACGCCTTGCGTGGACGTTACATGCCAGGCTTCGGCCAGGGAAGGAATGGTCATGCCCGGCGAGTTGCGCCCGGATGGGGCCAGCCAGAAGGGGGTGTCTTTGAGCAGCAAGGCAAAGACATAGGCCAGCATCAGGCCCAACCAGAAAACCGGCATCGAAACACCCACGTTGGCCAAGAGCATGGTGCCCACATCAATCGGTGAATTGCGCCGGATCGCGGACAGTACGCCGGCCAGGACGCCCAAGACAGACGAGAGAGTCAGCGCGGCCAAGGTTAATTCAAATGTCACCGGCAGGCGCTCGATCAGCAGATCCATCACGGGGCGGCCGTAACGGAAGGAGCGGCCAAAATCGCCGTGCACCATGTCGTTCATGTAGATGCCAAACTGCGTGATGATCGGCCGGTCAAGGCCGAAACGCTTGATGTAGGCATTGCACAGTTCATCGGTTGCGCGCTCGCCCAACGCGGCCCGGCACGGATCGCCTGGCAGCACACGCGCCAGGGTGAAGGTGACAAAAAGAATGCCGATCAGAACCGGGATCGAAGCCAGCAGACGTTGGGCAATATAACGAAACATCGGTTAACCTTTTTTGTGAGGCGGGGCTGCCAGTCCGGCGCCGCCTCAAACGAGCAAGTCGTCAAAACCACCGCGAGTCACGGTCGTTATGACGTGAGGTAAACGTTCAGGAAGGATGGAGAGGACGCTGATGCACGCTGACTGCGCACGCAGATTTCGCTGCTTCTCAGGCGGCAGATCGTCTTTGCAAGGCGGATCTCACAGCACGCGCCTGCGTGGTGGTCTCTATCTTGCCAGATCTGCGTTTCCCTGCGCGACTCTGCGTCCCACCTCAGAACCCCATGAACGGTGACGACGAGCATTGTGCTGATGCAGGCTGTCGCCACGTCAAGCGACGGCCTGCCTATCATCCACTTTACTTCGCCGGGCTGACGCCAATCCACTTCGCGTAGATTTTGTCATAGGTGCCATCGGCCTTGATCTTCTTCAGGCCCTCGTTGAACTTGGGCAGGAAACCGGTCGGATCGCCCTTGCGCACGAGCACGCCGTAGTATTCCTCCGTGAAGGGAGTGCCCACGAGCTTGAGCTTGCCCTTGAAGTTTTCCGACGCCAGGACGTAGTTAGCGGCCACCGGGGTGTCCACCACGACCGCGTCCACGTTCTTATTGAGCAGATCGAGCATGGCCAGGTCAATCGTATCGTATTCCTTGAGCTTGGCGCCCTCGATCTTCTGCACGGCAAAGGCGCCGGTGGTGCCGATTTGCGCGCCCACCAGCTTGCCCGCCAACGTCTTATCGCCGGTGATGGCGGTTTCATCGGTGCGCACCACCACGATCTGGCCGGCGTTGACATACGGGTCCGAGAAGTCATACTTCTGCTTGCGCTCGTCCGTAACCGTAACGGCCGAGAGAACCGCGTCATACGCAGCCCCTTCCAGGCCGGCAAAGATGCCGTCCCAGGCGGTGTTCTTATACTCCACCTTGAACCCCATGGCCGCGGCCACGGCATTCATCATGTCAATGTCAAAGCCAACGATGGCCTTCGTCTCATCCACGAACTCCATCGGCGGGAAGGAGGCATCGCTGGCGACAACAAATGGCTTCGTCTCCGGCGCGGTGGTTGGCGCCGCCCTGGTGGCGCTGCCGCTGCAAGCGGCCAGCATGGTTGCCAGGATGATGACAGCCAGGGACAGACTGACGATTTTGCGTGAATTCATTCTCTATCTCCATATTACTGCACATTCACCATGCTTGACCAGGCGCCGCAGGGGGACGCCTGGTCAAGCTGATACGGAACATTCAATTCAGGCCGGACGCTGCCCGATGGCGCATCCGGGTGCACCCATCCACGCTATTGCTTCGGCGCGTTAAGGAAGGCGCCGAACAGCGCATTGAAGTAGCTGAAAGTGCCGGTGCGACCCTTGTGCAAGGGATTGGCTGCATCCCACTGCACGGCATAGCTCGTCACCACGTCATTGGCGTCGAAGGCGCTGCCGTCATGGAACTTGACGCCCTGGCGCAGATGGAAGGTCCACTCGGTCAAGTCCGCATTGGCTTCATACTTCTCGGCCAACGCCGGCTCCACCGCGGTGCCGCCAATCTTGTAGCTCAACAGCGACTCGTTGATCTGCTCGCATGCGCGCAGCGACTCGCCGTCTTCTTCATCCGCGCAGTACAGGCTCAGCGGCTCGGCATTCTGCATCCACACCAGCTTGTCCCGGCTCCCGGCCTTCATCACCGAGAAAATCTCGTTGCCCAGCGGGCTGGCGTGCGCGCCGGTCACATCGGCCGCAAATACGGTGGCCGAGCCGCCGTGCGCCACCGGGATCATCGGCACGTGCTTCTTGATCAGGCCATTGGCTTCAGCATAAATCTTGTTGCGCTCGGCCTGATCGGCCAGGGACGCAGCCTTGCTCAGCGCATCATGAATGTCAGTAAAGCCATCGCCAAACTGCTTGCTGGCGCCCTTGCCGAAATGGTAATCCAGGAAGTTCGTCTGATCGGGATAGTCAGCGCCCCAACCCAACAGGTGCATTCCAAAGGCCCCTGTCTTGGCCTTGTCAAGGAACGCGCCCGACTCCATCACGTTGATTTTGACCGTGATGCCCAGGTTCGCCTTCAACTGCGCCTGGATGTCCTGCGCCACGAGTGCGGGCTGCGGCAGATAGCCGCGCACGACATCGCGGAAGGATAGTTCGGTTTCAAACCCGTTGGGGAAGCCGGCGTCGGACAGCATCTGCTTGGCCGCGGCCACATCGAACTTGTACCATTCCTCGCCTTCGCAGCCGCCGGGAATCGCGCACGGCGTGAAATGACTCGCCACCACCGATCCCTTGGGATAGAAGGTGTCCACGATGCGTTGGCGGTCAATTCCCATCGCCACGGCCTGGCGCACCTTCTCATTGTCGAAGGGTTTCACCAGGTTGCTGAACCCGATGTAGAACACATTCAGCGCCTCGCGTGGGTAAAGTTTCTGCGCGCTGTCCGCTTCGATCTTGGCAAAATCGTCCGGCCCAGGATTGTCAATGCCATCGGTTGTCCCGGCCTGCAGCTCGAGCAAGCGGGCCGCGGCTTCTTTTTGCCAGCGGAAGATCAACTGCGGGGTCTGCGCCTTCGCGCCCCAATAGTCCGGGTTGGCCTTCAGGATGATGCTGTCACCCTTCTGCCACTTGTCCAGCATGTAAGGGCCGGTGCCGACCGGTTTGTCAAGCAGCTCGCCGGTGCCGCCGGTCTTCGACAGGTAATCCGAAGAATGGATGGCAAACGCGCTGAAGGCCACCTTCGACGGAAACGCCACGTCAGGCCCGCACAGGGTGAACTTCACGGTGTTGGCGTCCACGGCCTCGATGCTCTTGAACTCGCCGCCGTACGCACAGTCCGGGGCTGACACCTTCATCATCGTCACAGGGACTGCGGTCGGTTCGGGCGCCTTCGTCGCTTCGGGCGCCTTCGTCGCTTCAGGCGCCTTCGTTGCTTCCGGCGCCTTCGTCGCCACTGGTGCGGCGGTCGGCGCAGCGCCGCCGCAGGCGGCCAACAGAGTCGCCAACATGACGCTAACGACTAACAAACTGACTGTTTTTGAGAAACGCATTCTACTCCTCCTGCAAGAAATGTGGGCAAACGACACAGGTCGGGTCAACCCGCACCTGTGTTGAGCAAAGGCAACACTGGGTCATCTCTAGCCGCCCAGGTATGCCTGTCTCACCTGTGGGTCATGCAGCAGCTTGTCCGCGCTGCCTTCGAGCACAATACGACCCGTTTCCATCACGTAACCGCGATGGGCGATCGTCAGGGCCATGTGGGCATTCTGTTCAACCAGCAAAATGCTGGTGCCCCTGGCGTTGATCTCTTGAATGATCTCGGCAATCTTTTCGACCACCACGGGCGCCAGGCCCATGGAAGGCTCATCCAGCAGCAGCAGGCTCGGCTTCGCCATCATGGCGCGGCCAATCGCCAGCATCTGCTGCTCACCGCCGGAAAGGGTGCCGCCCAACTGCGTGAGCCGTTCCTTCAGACGCGGGAAGGTCTGAAAGACGCGCTCCATGCTTTGCCGGATCTCGGCCGGGTCGTCGCGGGTGTACGCGCCCATTTCCAGGTTTTCCAGCACGGTCAGGGGAGCAAAGATCTTGCGCCCCTCCGGAACGTGGTTGATTCCCAGACGCACGATGCGCTCGGCCGCGGTGCGGGAGATCTCCTGGCTCTTGAACGTGACCGTACCGCGGCGCGGGCGGATCAAGCCAGAGATGGTGCGCAGGGTGGTTGATTTTCCCGCGCCGTTCGCGCCGATCAGGGTGACGATTTCACCCGGCTCCATATGAAACGAAATACCCTGCAAGGCATGAATGGCGCCGTAGTACACATCGAGATCGCGCACATCAAGGAGCATGAGCGATCACTCCCTTCCCCAGATAGGCTTCAATCACTTTGGGATCATCCTGGATTTCCTGGGCTGTGCCGCGCGCGATCACCTGGCCGAAATCCACGACGGTGATGCGATCACAAATCCCCATCACCAGGCGCATCTGGTGTTCGATCAACAGGATCGTCAACTCGAAACGGTCGCGGATGAAATGGATCAGATCCATGAGCTGTCCGATCTCGTTGGGGTTCATGCCGGCCGCGGGTTCGTCCAACAAGAGCAGGCGGGGATTGCATGCCAGGGCGCGCGCAATCTCCACGCGCCGCTGCTCGCCGTAAGGCAGATTCTTCGCCAACTCATTCTGAACCTTTTCCAACTTGAAGATTGCCAGGAAGTCCTGCGCCTGCTCCGTGAGTTCGCGTTCTTTGACCTCGAAATGGCGATTGCGCACGATCGCGTCGAACAGGCTGTACCCGGCGTGGGGATGATAGGCGATGCGCACATTGTCCAAAACCGTCAGGTTTGGAAAGAGCCGGATGTTCTGGAAGGTGCGCCCAATGCCGGTCTGCGTAATCTCAAAAGGCTCCATGCCCACGACACTTTCGCCCTGGAAGATCACGTCGCCGGCGGTCGGCACATACAGGCCGGTGATCATGTTGAAAATCGTTGTCTTGCCCGCGCCATTCGGCCCGATCAGGCCAGCCAGCTCGTGCGGCTGCACGCTGAGCGAGACAGAACTGACCGCGCGCAGGCCGCCAAAGGTCTTGGTCAATTCGCGTATGTCCA
>JBGAVB010000061.1:0-9883 GCA_044228345.1 Anaerolineae bacterium
ATCCGGGCAAGCCTGATAGCCAGGCGAACTAAGCAGAAAAAGCGGCGGCAGAGGAGCCTTGTGAAACTACTAGACATCAACGACGTCCAAGCCTTCGTTGAACAACGCTTCGAAGGCTGGAACCAGCGCCGGATTGAGATGCTCAAGAGCCTGGATTTCGACACCTTGCTGGCACCAAACCCCTATTTTTTGGTTGCCGGACCGTCTAGTTACGCAGGACACGTCATTACCGCAGGGCTTGACGCCGCACAAGCGGCACACGAACAGGAGATATTCGCCGAATTGCTAGTAGATCTGGCCGTTTTTGTGGCCAGCAGAACGTGTGATGGACGGCGATCGGTCGTTCCTGGTAGTGAGCTGGAGTTTTCCGACAACGGCGTCTCCTACGTGGTCAGTATCAGGACGTGCTACACCGTGGGCAACGATTTGTGGCACCGCGTTCATGAACAAGCCTTGCGCCACGCGGCAACCAACCAGGCGATCCATTCCAAGGCCGCGATTCAACCTGTTCTCGGTATCTGCTATGGCAAAGCGGAGACCAGTGACCAGCGCGGCTATCTGAAGGTTGTAGGCTCAGATTTTTGGACTCTGATCAGTGGCAACGAGAACCTGTATGCCACCATTGTTTGGCCGATCGCGACTCGAGTCAAAACATTTCGATGGGCTTTCGAGCAAGAACTAGCCCGCATCACCAATCGCTTCACCCACCAGTTCATCGAGCGTTTCTGCGACGACAGCGGCGCGATTGACTGGGTGAAGCTGGTGGAGTTCAACAGCGGCAACTATGACCAGTTCGAACCATCGTGAGATGACAACGAGTATGCGGTTGAGCCACAGCAGGCTGATCAAATATGAAGCTGGCGCATGACGTTCGCCCCTGAGGCTTATGCGTGGCTGGCCCACGCCCTGGGCGCCATCCCTTCGTCGCTTGACCTGACGCGGCTGCAGGGCGCAACCTCCTCTTCCCTGTTTCTCGTGCAGTTCATGCGCGGCGGTGAAGCACAGCGGTTCGTCTTGCGCGTTCTTGATAACCCGGCCTGGCTGGCCAACGAGCCTGACCTGGCCGCGCACGAGGCCGCCGCGCTGAAAGAGGCGCAGAAGGCAGGCCTGGCTGCGCCACGGCTCGTGGCCTATGCGGCAGACGACGTGGGCTTCGGCGCGCCGGCGGTCTTGATGTCCTTCATGGAAGGCCGCATTGACTTGACCCCGGTGAATTTTCAGGCCTGGCTGGCCGGTCTGGCCCGCGCGCTGGCCTCGATTCACGGGCATCCCGGCCACGGTTTTGCCTGGCGCTTCCGCAGTTGGGTCAACCGGCCGCTGCTGGCCCCGCCCGCGTGGACGACGATTCCCGGCGCCTGGGAACGAGCCATCGAACGGGTCTGCGGGCCTGAACCAGCCGCGCCGCTGGTCTTCATTCATCGCGACTATCACCCGGCGAATGTGCTCTGGCAGGGCGGCGCGGTCAGCGGCGTGGTTGACTGGATCAACGCCTGTCAAGGCCCGGCCGGCGTGGATGTGGCGCACTGCCGAACCAATGTGGCCGTGATGTACGGCCCCGCGGCTGCGGACCAGTTTCTGGCGGCGTACGCCAAAGCCGATCCTGGCTTCGTCTACGACCCGTACTGGGATCTCGACTCCCTGCTGGATACCTGCCTGCCGACACCCCTCTTCTACCCACCCTGGCAGGTTTTTGGACTCGATTTTCTCGCGCCAGCAGTGCTGGCGTCGCGCGTCGACGCCTACCTGGAGTCTGTCATGCAGCACCGCGAACGGCCGCGGTGAAGATTTCGCCAGCTGCGGAAGCCACCTGGCGGCGCAGCGGAAGCCTCCAGCGTGGTTGATTCGGGAGACTCGGGGCTTTGTGTCAGATAGCCAGATGGCTTTCGACTCCTGACCGACCGGATTCCTCGACAATTAGCTTGAGATTTTGCGCTAACCGCGGTAGAATATCGCTTGCGATTACTGCATTATGGCCGGCGACGAACCGTTTCGGATCGCACCGCTTCAATGAGGGGACAATCACTATGAACACGTTACTCGATATCGCCTACGTAGAAACTCAAGACGACGACATTGGTATCGGCGCCGAACCGGCCGTAGAATTGCTCGATATCATCAGTGTAGAGACCCATGACGACTATATCCTGGAGCTTGTGTTTGAAAATGGTGAAAAACGGCTATTTGACATGAAACCATTTCTTGATAAAAGGCCTTTTGTCAAGCTCCTCAATTCCCCGCTTTTCTTCAAAGCATCCGTCCATTACGGAACGGTGACTTGGCCGGGGAACATTGACATCGCGCCCGAAACGCTATGGGCGCGATCCATTCCAGTCTGACAAGGGAGGAAAGAGAGAATTCTGCCGTGACCTACCTACCTGCTAACGTCCGTTATGACTCGAAGACGTATCGCCGCTGCGGCCGCAGCGGTCTGCTGCTGCCCGCGATTTCGCTGGGTCTTTGGTACAACTTCGGCGGCGTTGACTCGCTGGAAAACGCGCGCGCGATGATCCACCGCGCCTTTGACCTGGGCATCACCCACTTCGATCTAGCGAACAACTACGGCCCGCCGCCCGGCTCGGCCGAGGAGACCTTTGGCCGCATCCTGGCCCAAGACCTGGCTGCCTACCGTGATGAGCTGATCATTTCCAGCAAGGCCGGCTATCTCATGTGGCCGGGGCCTTACGGCGAGTGGGGTTCGCGCAAGTACCTGGTGGCCAGCCTGGACCAGAGCCTCAAGCGCATGGGCTTGGATTACGTGGACATCTTCTACAGCCACCGGCCGGATCCAAACACACCCCTGGAGGAAACCCTGGGCGCGCTGGATTTCATCGTGCGCAGCGGCCGTGCGCTCTATGCCGGCATCTCCACCTACAGCCCAGAGCAGACCCGCCAGGCGACCAGCATCCTGCGCAGCCTGGGCACGCCCTGCTTAATCCACCAGCCGCGCTACAACATGTTCGACCGCTGGATCGAGGAGGCGCTGCTCACTGTGTTGGCGGACGAAGGCGTCGGCTGCATCGCGTTTTCGCCGCTAGACCAGGGCATTCTGACGGATAAGTATCTGCAGGACATTCCTGAAGGCTCGCGCGCGGATAAGCTCAGCGGCCGCTTCCACTGGGGCGACACCGTCAGCGAGGCGCGCGTGGCCACGGTGCGCCAGCTAAACGATCTCGCGCAGGCACGCGGTCAGAGCATGGCCCAGATGGCGATTGCGTGGGTTCTGCGCCACCCGCAGATGACCTCGGCCCTGATCGGCGCCAGCCAGGTCCGCCAGATCGAAGAGGCCGTGGCCGCGCTCGACCACCTCTCGTTCAGCCAGGCGGAGCTGGCGCAGATCGAGTCGCTCCTGTAGCACCTCCTGAATCAAAGCGGGTGCGCGCAGCCTATCATTTCCCACTTTGATGCGCAAGATTCCGATAGCACGCGCGGCTGGAATCCGCTATACTGCGTTGTAGTAAGTCGGTGCTGGAATCTGACCAGGAGAACCAATGATGGATCAAGATTGCTTTTGGCAGGCCGTGCTGGCGCATGATGCGCAGTTCGACGGCCAGTTCGTTTACGCCGTGCGCTCGACCGGCGTCTATTGCCGGCCCTCGTGTCCTGCGCGGCGGCCGCGGCGCGCAGGCGTGACTTTCTTTGCCGCGCCGGCCGCGGCTGAGGCGGCCGGTTATCGCCCATGCCGGCGCTGCCAGCCGGATCGCCCGGCGCCCGTTGAGCCGAACCTCTCCCTCATCCAGGACGTGTGCGCCTATCTGTCCGAGCCGCACGAGCGAATGCCTGGCCTGCAGGAACTGGCTGATCGCTTCGGCCTCAGCCCTGCACATCTGCAACGCACCTTCAAGCGCATTGTGGGGGTTAGCCCGCGGCAGTACGCGGCGGAACAGCGCCTGGCGCGCTTCAAAGGGGAGTTGAAAGACGGCCTGAGTGTGACCGAAGCCGTCTACAGCGCCGGCTTCCAATCCAGCAGCACGGCGTACGCGGATGCGGCCGATCAGCTCGGCATGACGCCTGGGCAGTACCGCCGCGGCGGCGACGCGGCCTGGGTTGGATATACCATCGCGCCGTGTGGGTTAGGCCTGTTGTTGTTGGCAGCCACGGAGCGCGGCGTTTGCGCGGTGCGGCTGGGCGATTCGGAGGACGAACTGGCGCAGACGTTGGCCGCCGAGTTCCCCGCAGCCGACCTGCAGCGCGTGGGCGCGGAGCTGAGCGGCTGGCTTGCCGATTTGCTGGCGTATGTGGACGGTCAGCAGGCGCACCTGGATCTGCCGCTGGACGTGCGCGCGACGGCGTTTCAGCGCCGCGTCTGGGAAGCGCTGCGCGCCATCCCCTATGGCAGCACCCGTTCCTACAGCGACGTGGCCGCGGCGATTGGTCAGCCCATGGCTGTGCGCGCCGTCGCGCGAGCCTGCGCCACCAACCCGGCCGCATTGGCCATCCCCTGCCACCGCGTGATCCGTTCCGACGGCGACCTGGGCGGGTATCGCTGGGGCCTGGCGCGCAAACGGGCGCTGCTGGCGCAGGAAGCGCAGCACGCGGCCAGCCAGGGCGCCGGCGCACGGCGGGCGTGACATCGCGGCCGAGAGTGTTATTTCGCGTTGCCATCACCAAACCCCAGGCAGCAGGCGATAGCGCACGCGGCCCGCGTACGCGGCACAGCCGGGCAGTTCGCGGTGCAGCGCCTTCTGTGATTATCCACAGAAGGCGCTGTGCGCGTTCGTAGTCTGTTTCGTATTTATGAAACGATAGGCTGTCTCCTTTGCAGGTTGTCCTCGTCTGCGCCCAAGTTGCTTGTTCTGACGGTCACTTGGCTGGCGTCAGGACGCCGCCTCCTCTTTTTCATGGTTTTTCTCTCCTTGCTAACGTGCATTTCAATTTCGGGGCGTAGCCCACGAAGATGGGCTTGGCGATGGTTGCAGCGATTTTAATCGCCGGACCCCCCGGCCTGCATGACCAATCATGCACGGTTCTATCCTACAGAGTCACGCTGCGAAGGAGTGAAGAAACACCTGTGAAAAGCCTGAGAAGTGACGGCGCTGCCAGCGGTGCTTTGAAAACAACCAATACATCAAAAATAACTTCACGAGTGACATTTGATCTACTTTTGATGCGTATGATTTTCGTCATATACAGCAGGACTTACCTCCGTTATACTTGCTTTAGATTGTGAAATGTGGAGCAAGTGCATGACCGATATGCTGACAACCAGGCAGGTGCAAGAGATGCTGCACGTGGATCGCACGACGATCTACCGTTTCGTCGAGAGCGGGCAGCTGCCCGCGGTGCGCGTCGGCAAGCAGTGGCGTTTTGCGCAGGCTGACATTGACAGGCTCCTGCACAAGTCGCCCGCGGCCGAGGGGCCAGGTCGCCTGACCCCGGCGGTCGGCCCCGCGCAGCCGCCATCCCTCTTAGGATCTGCGCGCGATCATTACCCCACGGGCCTGGCCGAGCTGCTGCCTCTGGCGTGCGCGCAGATGATCCAGGACACTTTTGCCGAAGCCCTCGGCGTGATGATGGTGATCACGGATATGGCCGGCCAGCCCGTTACTCAGGTCAGCCATGCGTGCGGCCTGTACCGCGCGGTGATTCAAGACCCGGAAGGCGTGGCGCACTGTATTCGCACCTGGCAGCAGCTGGCCGGCGCGCCCACGCTGCAGCCCAAGTTCTCGGCCAGTGAATTGGGTCTCCTCTGCGCCCGCGGTTTGATTCGCGCTGGCAACGAACTAAAAGGAATGGTTTTCATCGGCGGCATTGCACCCGCCGCCTGGCCGCCAACGCCCCAGGAAATCACTGCCCTGGCCGCCAACCTGGATGTGGAGCCAGGCTTCATCGAAGCCCGCGTGAACGAAGTCTATCACCTGGATCGGGCAGCCCAGGATCGCGCGCTTGAATTGGTACAGCGGATTGCCGATGTCTATTCGCATATCCTGGAAGATCGGCAGGCCCTGACCGGCCGGTTGCAAGCCATCGCATCCCTAACCACCCTGTAGTCACTTGAGGAGATTTGTGGAACTATGAAGAAGCTGCTGATTCTTGGCGCCGGCACGGCCGGCACCATGGCCGCGAACAAGTTGAGCCGCGAGCTGGACCCTGATGAGTGGAAGATCACAATTGTGGATCAGAACGAAACCCACTACTATCAGCCAGGCTTCCTCTTCATCCCGTTTGGCATGTACAGTAAGAGCGATGTGATCAAGCCCAAGCGAGACTTCATCCCGAGCCAGGTGGAGATGATCATTTCGCCCATCGAACTGATCGAGCCGGAGCACAACCGGGTGCGCATCAGCAAAGATAATCGCTATCTGAACTACGACTTTCTAATCATCGCCACCGGCACCCACATTCACCCGGAGCAGACGCCCGGCCTGCACGAGGATGAATGGCACAAGTCCATCCACGATTTCTACACGGTGGATGGCGCCGTGGCCCTGGCGCGCTACCTGCGCAACTGGCCGGGCGGCCGCCTGGTTCTCAATATCGTGGACAACCCAATCAAGTGCCCGGTGGCCCCGTTGGAGTTCATCATGTTGGCCGATTGGTTTTTCCATGAACACCATCTGCGTGACCGCGTGGAATTGAGCCTGGTCACGCCGCTGCCGGGCGCGTTCACCAAGCCGGTGGCGTCCAAATACCTGGGTGACATCCTGGAGCAGAAGGGCATCAAGGTGGTGCCCGATTTCTTGATTGAGCATGTGGATGCTGACGCCAAGAAGATCGTCTCCTACGACGAGCAAGAAGTGGGCTATGACCTGCTGGTCAGCGTCCCGCTCAACATGGGCAGCGATGTGATAGCTCGCTCCGGCCTGGGGGATGACCTGAACTACGTGCCGGTCAACAAGCACACGTTTCTCTCGGATGCTCACGCCAACATCTTCGCCCTGGGCGATGCCACGAATGCGCCGGCTTCAAAAGCCGGGTCGGTGGCGCACTTTGCTGTGGATGTGTTCACGGAAAACTTCGTGCGCTACGTGGACGGCCTGGAGCTGCTGCCAACGTTCGACGGCCATGCCAACTGCTTCATCGAGTCCGGCTTTGGCAAGGGGCTGCTGATTGACTTCAACTACGATGTCGAGCCGCTGCCCGGCATGTTCCCGATGCCCGGCGTCGGGCCGTTCAGCCTGCTCAAGGAGTCGCGCGTCAACCACTGGGGCAAGGTGATGTTCCGCTGGATGTACTGGAACATCCTGCTCAAGGGCCAGGATCTGCCCCTGCCTGCGCGCATGAGCATGGCCGGCAAGTGGAATGGCCACGGCGCGGCCAAGTAAGGAGGCCCTATGGATCAGGCTTTGCTGGAGCTGCACGAGAAGCTGGACCTTTTGACCATCCAGGTGGCTTACCTCACCGAGCAGACCCAACGCGCGGCGCGTGAGCGGGAGGCGCGAGCTGAGTTGATGCGCGATTTAACGCCGATTGTCAATGACGCCTACCGGCTAACCGTCGAGCAGTTGGAGGAAGTGGAGCAGTATGTCAGCCTGGACGATCTGCTGCGCCTGGTCAAGCGGCTGGCGCGCAACGGGCGCAACATCGAAAAGATGCTCGACCAGCTCGAAAGCGTCATGGACTTGGCCGAGACGGTGGTGCCTCTCAGCGACGCCGCCTTCAGCCGGGCGGTGAATGAATTGGCGACGATGGAGCGCAAGGGCTACTTCGCCTTTGCCAGGGGCGGCTGGCAGATTCTGGACAACATTGTGACGTCCTTTGGTGAAGACGATGTGCGCCAGCTCGGCAACAACGTCGTGCTCATCCTGCAGACGGTCAAAGAAATGACCCAACCTGAAGTGATGAACTTCGCCCGCAACATGGTGACAGCCATCGAGAGTGAAGGCGCGGCCGAGGTGAGCATTTCCTACCGATCGCTGTTGGGCCAGATGCGCGATCCGAATGTGCGCCGGGGGCTGGCGCTGACGATGCGCGTGCTGCGCAACCTCGGTTTGCAGACCTCCCCTGGTAGACAGTCCGTCAACTAACAGCACACCCAAGGCATGTGCAAGAAGATAAAGGAGAAGAATGTATGGCGACGCGTACGATTGCTGGGAAGACCGTTCAGGTCAACGATGAAGGGTTTATGACCAACCCCGCCGAATGGAACAAGGAAATTGCAGTGGCGATTGCGGGCGAAGAAGGGCTGCCCGAACTGACGGGCGCTCATTGGAAGGTGATTGATTACTGCCGCGAAAGCTCAGTCAAGCTGGCGGGCAAGTCGCCCACGCTGCGCCAGATCACCACGGGCACCGGCGTTTCTACCAAGGATCTGTTTGCCCTGTTTCCCAAAGGCCCGGCCAAGAAGGTCGCGCGCATTGCCGGGCTGGGCAAGCCCGAAGGCTGCGTTTGAGTTGCACCTCACCCTGTCGCGCGACCCGCCGAATTGCAGGCCGCGCGCATGGACGGCTGAATTGGAACCTGAAGATACGGAATTAAGGAGAACGACCTGTGGCTGATGAAACTCGCAAAGTAGCGTTTATTTGTTCGAAGGGCGATTTGGACATGGCTTACCCGGCGCTTGTCATGGGCTGGGCCGCGCTGGGCAACGGCATTGACGTCACCATCTTTTTCACCTTTTGGGGGATGGATATGATCACCAAGAGCCGGCAGGATCATTTGGAACTGGCGCCGGTGGGTAAGACCAGCATGAAGATGAGCATGATGGGACTCAACACCGGCAACCTGGGCATCCCAAACTTCCTGGGCGCGCTGCCCGGCATGACCGCGTTTGCCACCAACCTGATGAAGAAGAAGATCGCCGCAGTGGGCGCGCCGCCGGTGGGCGAATATCTACAGATGCTCGTAGACGGCGGCGCCAAGCTCTATGCCTGCAAGATGTCGGTGGACATGATGGGGCTGAAGAAGGAAGATTTCGTAGATGGCGTGATTGACATCGTCACCGCCAGCGATTTCATGGACATGACCGAAGGCGCGCAGATCATCTTTATCTAACTGCACTCTCTTTATTTGACACGGAACCGCTTTCACGTGTAGACTTGCCCACGAGCGCCAAAATAAAGGAGAGTGATTGTCATGGCAGATCCGCGTGTTGAAAAACTGGCTGAGATCCTGGTGGATTACTCGATTGATGTCAAGCCAGGCGATTGGGTGGTTGTCCGCAGCCATGTTCTGGCGTTGCCGCTCTTGCACGAGGTGACGCGGCGCATCTTGCGCGCCGGGGGAAACCCAACGGTTGTCCTGAGCGACAGTCAATTGGGGGAGATCATGCTGCGCGAGGCCAATGATGCGCAGTTGCAATGGATCTCGCCAATGGAACGAATGTCCCTGGAAGAGGCCGATGCCCTCATTGTCCTCAACGCCACCGACAATACGCGCGCTCTGAGCGGGGTTGAGCCGCAGCGACAGCAGCTGCACCAGCAGGCGCGGCGTGATCTGATGGGGACTTACATGCAGCGCTCGGCGGAAGGCGCGCTGCGCTGGGTTGGCACCCAATACCCCTGTCCAGCCTTGGCCCAAGAGGCTGACATGAGCCTGGGCGACTATGAGGATTTTGTCTACAGCACCACGTTCGCTGATCAACCAGACCCAGTGCAATGCTGGCGGGATGTGCATGATCGCCAGCAGCGATGGGTTGAGTGGATGCAGGGCCGCCAGCAGATGGTCATCAAAGGCGCCAACGCTGAGATGTCGCTTTCCATCGCGGGTCGCAACTTCGTTAACGACTATGGTCGGCATAACATGCCAGCCGGCGAGATTTTCACCAGCCCGGTCGAGGATTCAGTCAACGGTTGGGTGCGCTTCACCTATCCGGCTATCCGTGAGGGCCGCGAGGTTGAAGGGGTGGAGTTCTACTTCGAACAGGGCAAGATCGTCAAGGCCACGGCGCGCAAGAATGAAGCTTATCTGCTCAGCCAACTCGACGCCGATGCTGGCGCGCGCTTCC
>JBGAVB010000062.1:0-9843 GCA_044228345.1 Anaerolineae bacterium
CGCGCTTTCCTTCGAAGCGCGCGAGGTCGCGGCCCATGTTGTACGCCACGCCGCGCCCGCGCAGGGCCGCCTCGCCGGGTACGTCGAGGGCCCGCCTGCGTACGCCCGTCGCGGCCACCACGGCCACGCTGCCGAGATCGGGCGAGCTGACGGTGACGCTGCGCGCGGTCTCCACGCGGCGCAGCTCTGGCTCTTGCGCCAGCGCCGCGGCCAGCCCATCCGGCAGGGCTGTGGTGACACGCGTGGCGGTCAGGGAAGGCGGGGAGATGAAAATGTCCGCCTGTAAGGTGGCGGCCAGCCAATCCTCAACGGTGCTGCGAAAACTGCCAATCATCAGGCTGACGCCAATGATGACCGAGACAGAGACCATGAGCGCGGCAATGGCGACCGAGGTGCGGCTGAGTGCGCGGCTAATGGTGCGTGGGGCCAGGCGCCCCAGGTAGCCAAAGAGGCGGCTGGTCAGCGGCGTGACCACGGTCATCACCGCAAGGGTCACGCCGGGGGTGAGCAGGGCAAACGCAAGCACCAGCAAGAAAAGGCCCGCAAAGTTGAGCACGAGTGAATTTTGCGGCAGCCACAAGAGCAGAACACTGAGGCCGATCAACCCTACGCCAGCCAGGGTGAGCCAGGGCAAGTAGCGCCGAATCTGGCTCTCGATGACCGATCGGCGGAACGCGTTGACTGGCGGGACGTTGGTGGCTTCGAGGGCCGGCGCGGCTGCGGCCAGAAGCGCGGCGCTGAGGCCTATGACCAGCCCCTTGAGCAGGCTGAAGAAGGGCACGTCCACGCTGCGCACGTTGACGACAAAATAGAGATCCGTGATCGTTTGTGTCACCAGGGTGACAGCGGCGCGGCCAAGGATCACGCCCAGCCCCAGGCCGAGCAGGGATCCAATCAGACCAAGGGCCGCGGCTTCAAACAGGACAATGGCAAAAATCTCGCGGCGCGTCATGCCTAACGCGCGCAGGGTGCCTAACACCGGACGTCGTTGAATCACGGAAAACGAGACCGTGTTGTAGATCAGGAACATGCCCACAACCAGCGCCAGCAGGCTGAGCGCAGTCAGGTTGAGCTCAAAGGCAGAAGTCATCTGCTCCAGGGCGCCGGCGCGCGCGGCGGCCGCTTCGATGGTTGCCCCAGGCGGCAGGATAGCGCGAATCTGGTCCAGGGTCGCCGTGTCACCCGCAGGGATGATGAGATCAATGTGGCTCAGGCGACCGCGCATGTCCAGCAGTTCTTGCGCGGTTGCGATATCGGTCAGGAGCAGGCCGTCGAGCCCGCGGCGGCTGATGTCATCGGCAGCCCGAATCAGGCCGACCACCTGCACCGGTCTGGTCTGCGCGCCGATACGCAAGCTGAGGGTGTCATTGCGCTGCAGACCAAAGCGCTGCGCCAGGCTTTCAGACAGCAGCACCGTGTTGGGGCGGGTGAGCAGCGCGGTGAGGCTGTCCAGCGGTACACGGTGCGATTGGCTGGTCAAGTACGCGCGAAAGGGCGCTTCGGCAAACGGGTCCACGCCGAGGAGGCGCAGCGGCTGGTTGTCAAGCGTGGGTACGCTGACATACCCTTCAACCACGGGCGCGCTGTTCCGTTGGTGCAGATCCACGCGCACCTGGCGGTAGACAGACTCGTCGAGGCCAGCCGGGCCTCCAAACACCTGGTGCGTTGCCTTGCCGGCCACCGTCTCTGTGGAGAGGCGAAACGCGCGGCTGGCGCTGCCGTTGGCCAGGTCTATGGCGACCATCATGGCGACGCCCAGGGCCACACCCATGATAAAAAGTACGCTCTGCCAGCGTCGCCGCGCCACATGGCGTAGGCTGACGCGCAGCAGATAGCGCGGAACGCTGAATTTCATCCTCATTCTCTGCGGCCTCGCATCGCTGCAGGCAGTTCCGGCGCGGGAATCAATTGCCCATGCACAATCCGAAAAACTCGATCGGCCTGGCTGGCAACTTCCATCGAATGGGTCGCCATGATGAGGGTGCGGCCAGCCTGGCGCGTCAGCTCCAGCAGCAGGCCCAGGACGCTGCGGCCAGTATCCTCGTCCAGGTTCCCAGTCGGCTCATCGGCCAGGATGAGCGTCGGATTCGCAGCCAGGGCGCGCGCAATCGCCACGCGCTGCTGTTCGCCGCCGGAAAGGCGGTCGGGATAGGTGTCTGCGCGGTTGGCCAGGCCTACGCGCGTCATCAGGTCACGCACGCGCGCCAGCGCCTGGCCGGCCGGCCAGTTGTTGAGTTCCAATGTCAGGAGGATGTTCTCCTGCACGGTCAGCGTGGGAATCAGGTTGAAGAACTGAAAGACAAAGCCAATATGCTGGCGGCGGAACAGGGTTCTCTGCTGTTCGGGCAGCCCGGTGACGGCAATGTCGTTGAACCAGATTTCACCCTGGCTGGGGTCGTCAATCCCGCTGATCAGGTTGAGCAAGGTGCTCTTGCCCGAACCAGACCTGCCCAACAGCACGGTAAACTCGCCGGCTTTCAGATCGAGGTTGACATCGTGCAGGATGACATGGCGTTCGCCTGCTTCCGTATAATCCTTGCCCACGCCTTGCAGGCGGACAAGAGGATTGGCGGTCAGGGTTCCATTGGCCTGGACGGGCGAGGGGATAGACGTTTTCAACAGCATGAGCAACCTCCGGTTGGCGCCTGCGGGCGAGTTTCGCGTTGACAGCAGGCTTATTGCTTGGACGCTGTGCTTTGCCGCGCGGTCACGAAAGCGGGTTTACTCCCACCGCAGGTTGCCGCGGGCGCGACCGGCTATTCCAGAAGTGCTGCCTCTCATCGCCCAAGGGCTGTCGAACCAGGAGATCGGGCAGCGGCTGTTCCTGGCCCTGAAGACCGTCAAGGCACAAAGCCACGGCATCTTCGACAAACTCCTGGTGCAGCACGGTGGTGGAGAGGAGTCGCGCTTCGCGCTGGGTCAGTTGACACACGCCATGCCCAATGTTACAATCCAGGTCGAAGGTGCTTTCCAAGCAGACCCTGTTCGTGTCGGAGGCGTAGCCATGACTTTTACATCCCCGAGAACCATCGAAGCGACCTACGTGAATGGCCTGTTACGGCCCCTGGAACCAATTCGAGATTCCGAGGATCAGGTCTATTTTGTGACGATCCTGAACATCGGTGCTATCCGCTCCGGGAGGCGCTCGCAAACGGCCACCAGCTTGCGGGGCAAATATCGTGGTTACCTGAGCAGCGCGGACGAATTCGCCGGCTACAAACAGGCCGAGAAAGCACTGGAGCGTTGACCCCATGCCGCCACAGGCTGAAAGAACCGAACGCTACGTATTTGATGCCTGCGCGCTCATCGCCTACTTCAACGATGAAGTCGGCGCCAAAGTGGTTGAGGATTTGTTGACGCTTGCTGCGCAGGATCAGATTCAATGTTTCGTCTCCGCCGTCAACGTGTATGAATTGTTCTACGATTGCCTCAAGCGTGATGCAGCCACGGCCCGTCAGTTGGTGGATGACCTCTACAGCTTGCCAATCACCGTGGTAGAAGCGCTGGATCGGCAGCTGATGCAAAATGCAGGCGCGTTCAAGGCTGCGTACCGCATCTCCTTGGCCGACTCGGTGGCCCTGGGATTGGCGCAGCAGCTCAACGCCCAGCTCGTGAGCAGCGATCATCATGAATTCGACCAGATTGAGGCCGATGAAAAGGCACGTTTCTTCTGGATCAGGTGAGTGACAGACACGGTCATGCCTCGATCTGGAATTAGCATGAACACCATTGACCGAGCCAAACAAGCGCTATGGAAGAAATCAAGGTTGCCTCATGACCCTGGCGGATACGTGTCGAAGCCAGAAGAAAACCTGATATTGGGAGTAGCACCTGATTTGATACGACCGGACTACGAGAAGGGGAGTGGACACGAATGGCCGCTCAAATTCCGAGCGATCCACTCATCAGCGGCCCTCGCCGCCAACACGTTCGGGCGCTTCAAGTCAGAACCATCAAGATTGACCTTTTCCGGAAACCGAGGCTTTGATTCATTAAAGCTAGAGGCGAGATGTCTCACGGGTCTTGGCGGTACACCCCCAAACCTTGATGTCCTACTTAGGTCGGCCGATACTGTGATTGGCATCGAATCAAAGCTCCTTGAGCCGCTTACACCACGTGAACCGAAGTTCGCGGCCAGTTATTCAAGAAGCCGACTCCCACTATGCGATGACATATGGTGGTCGCTTCTGGAGGATTTGCGTCAAGGTCCCACGTCCCAACTGGACGCGACGCAACTTGTCAAGCATTACCTTGGCCTGCGCAAGCAGTATCCAGCCGGCAAGAAGGTGTTGCTCGTGTATCTATTCTGGAAGCCCCTAAACGCCGCCGAGTTCTACGAATACTCCGTGCACGCAAGGGATTTGGAAAGATTTCACAATGCAGTCCAGGGATCCCAAACCGTCCGCTTCATAGCGATGGACTATTTGGAACTCTGGGATGCCTGGATGAACGAAAAGGACATGGCAGAACACGCAAGACTCCTTAAGGACAGATATTGCGTTGAGATATGAAGTTCGAACAGCAGCGTGCAGGTGACGAATGAAGTGTGTCTGCCTCAGCGCGCTGACTACCTCTACCCCGACACGCTGATCTGCTCCGGCGTCATCCCGCCCGAGCTCGGCGGCAAGCCGTGTCCGTACTCGCAGGCCGACCGGATGCCGGACGTGGTTCCCCTCGATCCGGCGGCGGCCACCTACACCATTGACAAGGGACGCCCCGGCGATCTGTGTCCACCCTGCGCCAAGCAGCAGCTTGCCAGCCTGGGACACTGGCAGGGGCACGGCAAGCAGCATTTCGCCGAGGAGCTTTTGCCGCTGCGGCTCTTCAAGTGCCGCCAGTGGTTCTGGCTGGTGGCGCCCGGTTTACACGATACGAGGCCGACGACGCTCTCGAACAACGGCAAGGGGCCAAAGGCCTGATATTTCCGGGGAGGTGTAGCGTGCAGAATCATGTATTTAGTGGCACCCCTGGCGGGGAAATCATCATCTATCAGCCGGCAGAGGGCGCAGCGACGCTCGATGTTCGGCTGACGGGGGAGACGCTGTGGTTGAGTCTCAACCAAATTGCCGACCTTTTTGAACGCGATAAGTCCGTCATCTCCAGACATCTGCGCAAGGTGTTTGACGAAGGAGAACTGGAGCGCAGTTCAGTTGTTGCATTTTTTGCAACAACTGCCGCCGACGGAAAAACCTACCAGGTCGAATACTTCAACCTGGACGCCATCCTCTCCGTCGGTTACCGCGTCAACTCCCGCCGGGGGACGCAGTTCCGCATCTGGGCCACGGGGGTGTTGCGCGACCACCTGGTGCGCGGCTACTCGGCCAACGCGCGCCGGCTGGCTGAGCTGCGCCAGTCGCTGCGGCTGGTGGAGCACGCGCTGGAAGCGAGCCCGGTCTCGGCGGACGAGGCGACCGCGCTGCTGCGCGTGGTCACAGATTACGCCTACGCGCTGGATCTGCTGGACGATTACGACCATCAGCGGGTGGCGGCGCAGGCAACCCAGACGGGCCTGGCCGTCGGCATCAGCTACGACGAGGCGCGCGGGGTCATTGGCCAGTTACGCGCGAAGTTCGGCGCGTCCGACCTGTTCGGGCGGGAGAAGGACGACAGCTTGCACAGCTCGCTCAACGCGATTATGCAGACCTTCGACGGGCACGATCTCTATCCCTCCCTGGAGGAGAAGGCCGCGCACCTGCTCTACTTCCTGGTGAAGAATCACAGCTTCGTGGACGGCAACAAGCGCATCGCGGCCGCGCTCTTCCTGTGGTTCATGGAGAAGAATGCCATGCTTCGCCGCGCCGACGGGACGCGCCGCATCGCGGACAACGCGCTGGTGGCGATCACCTTGCTGATCGCGGTCAGCGAACCTGCGGAAAAGGGCGTGATCATCAGCATGGTGGTGAACATGATCAACAGGCGGAATTGAGCATGTAGCACAATTTGTGGTGGTTTACTCCCCTTGACTGCCGTCCTCGACCGCCCCCATCAACTTCAGCGCCAGCTTCTGGCCATCATTCAGGCCCTGGATACCGGTAATATCGAGCCGCTCATACGGGCGGTCGCGGCGCAGGGTGGCGACGGGGGCGCCGGTCTCCATCTGCCAGATGCGGATCGCGCCGTCGTCGCCGCAACTGGCGAGCAGGCGACCGTCAGGGCTGGCGCGCAGGGATTGCACCGGCCCGTCGTGCCCCTGGCGCGCCAGCACGCATTGCCCGCTGCGCGCGTCCCACCAGCGCAGGACGCCGTCGCTGCCCGCGCTGACCAGGCGCTCGCCGTCCGCGCTCCAGGCGACGCCGTTGACCAAGTCGCTCGGGTCAGCCAGCGCGGCCACCTGCGTCCAGCTCTCGGTGTCCCAAATCCACAGGTGGTCCTTGCCGTGGCCCCAACTGCCCGAGGCCAGGCGCGCACCGTCGGCGCTCCAGGCCAGGGCCGTCACCATGCCGCGCTGGCCGTGCAGCGTGGCGCGCAGCGCATAATCCTCGCAGTTGCAGACAACAATCAACCCGCCCTCGCCTGAAGCAGCCAGATACCGGCCGTCCGGGCTCCACGCCACGCGGCGGATGCGGGGCGGCGCCGCGGCGTTCCCCACGCGCTGCAAGGCGCGAGCGCGCCGGTCGTACACCAGTACGCCCTGGCGGTGCGTTGCCACCGCCAGGCGCTCGCCGTCCGGGCTCCAGGCCGTGGCGAAGAGCTGCGCGTCCACCAGCGCAGGGTCCGTCACAACCAGCTCGCTGACGGCTTTGGCGGCGTCCCAGATGCGGACCGTGTTGTCCTCGCTGCAGCTCGCCAGCCAGCGGCCATCGGAGCTCCATGAGACGCCCCAGATGATCGCCTTGTGGCCGCGCAGCAGATGCAGCGGGACAGGCTGGGCGACATCCCAGATGGTCACCAGCCCATCGTTGCCCCCGCCAGCAATGGCCGCGCTGTCCGGGCTCCAGGCCACATCGGACACGGCGCGCGCAAAGCCCTGCCACTTGCTGATGCACTGGCCCGTGGCCATGTCCCAGACTTGCATGCTGTCATCTTCGTGCGCGGTGTCCAACGTGCGGCTGTCGGGCGAAAAGGCCAGCGCGCGCACGGGCGTCATCGTTCCGGTGAACGACCGGCGCTGTTTGCGCTGCTCTACGTCCCAGACCCAGAAGGCCCGGTCCAGCTCGCCCAACGCCAGCCAGCGGCCATCGGGACTCCACGCCAGCCCCATCAGGCGCGCGGAGACCGGCATGGTCTCCTGGACCGCGCCGCTCGCGAGGTCCCAAAGCTTGACCGTCCCGTCCCAGCTCGCGCTGGCCAGCGTGCGACCATCGGGCGCAAAGGCCAGTCCCCGCACCGGGCCGCTGTGCCCGTCGAGCTTCCGGGCCGACGCGGGCTTGAGGGCCGGCGCATCAGCCCCCGCCGTCGCCCACAGGCGGATGCGGCCGAAATGTCCCGCCGTGACGAGAAACTCGCCATCAGGACTCCAGACGACACAGAACACCGGGCCCATATGTTCGTCCAGCGTTTGCAGCAAGGCGCCGCTGGCGGCATCCCACAGGCGAATTTGCCCCTCCGTGCCGCTGCTGGCCAGGGCGCGGCCATCGGGTGAAAAGGCCACGGCCATGATGGCATCCACGGGGGGACTGGTCCAGAGCAGGCCGCCGCTGGCTGCATCCCACAGCTTGACGACGCCGTCCCAACTTCCTGTGGCCAGCCGCTGCTCGTCCGGGCTGAAAGCGACGGCGGCCACCGTGCTGTGATGCGCTCGCCAGGTGCGCAGCAGGCGCCGTTGTGAGTATAACCAGAGCTGGACTTGCCCCTGCCGGTTGCCTCCCGCCCAATACGTACCGTTGCGGCTGAACGCCATCGCCCAAATCGTGTCCGTCGCGTGCGTGAACACCGCGTCGCGCAGAGTTGCCTCGGCCAGACTCGCGTCGCGCAGGTGGACGCCGCGCAGATAGACGTTGCGCAGCGCGAGCTGATGCAGGTCCAGCCCGGACAAATCGCCGCGCGCCGTGCGCAGCAGCGCCAGCAGGTTGGCCGGCGCATACCCCTGAAGCTCGTCGCGCTGCCCCCGCAGCGGCTCCAGCAGGGCCAGCAAGCGCGCTTCCAGCGCCCCAGGCTCTGGCAGCGCGGCGCGCAGGCGGGCCAACAGCGGGGTCGCCAGCAAGCGAACCTGCGCCTCGCGGATGAACTCCTTGCCGCTGGCCAGCTCCAGCCCGTGATCAATCAGGACGTTCAGGTGTCCGCGCTCGATCTCGTCGGCCGCAGCGGCGATGAGGCGCGCCGTGGCGTAGTCCAGCACCACCGATTGCAGGGTGAAGCTGCCCTTCACCTGGCCGCGCTCGATCAGCGAGCGGCCGCGCAGCGTATCCAGCGCCTCCAAGACCTGCGCGCCGGGCAGCGGCTGGACCAGCACGTTGGCGAGCTGGGGCACTGTTACCGGCTCGCGCAGAATGGCCAGCCACAGCATGATGCTCTCTTCCAGGGGCGAGAGCCGCGCAAACTGTTCTTGCAGCAGGTGGCGCACGCCGCCAAAGATCAGCTCGCCGTGCTCCAGGAACGCGGCAATCTCTCCGCCGAACAGCCCCGCGATCGTCGGCGCCACGATCTTCAACGCCAGGGGGTTGCCGCCGTAGCGCTCGATCAAGCGGGCGCGCTCGGCTGTGTTGCCCGTCACGTCCAGCTCTTGCAGCAGCAGCTCGCAGGCGCCGCCGTCGAGCTGGCGCAGGCGCAGCGAGCGAACCGGAGACCGACTGCCTTCCAGCGGCGCCAACTCGGTGGGTTTTTCGCGGCTGGTGAGCAGCAGGCAGCTCATGTGCTTGGTCTCAGCCGCGCGGCGCAGCAAGCGGCCATAGCCTTCATAGCCGGCCTGCATCCGGCCGCTGCCCTCCGCATCCTCCATGATGCTTTCCAGGTTATCCAGCACCAGCAGCACACGCCGTGTCCGCAGGTATTCGAACAAAAGCGTGAGCCGTCGTTCGAGGGTGTCCAGCGCCGCGGGCAGCGGCTCGCCCGCCAGGACGCGCAGCAGGTCATCGAGCCAGGGTAGACAGGGCGGGGCGTCCCGCAGCGAGCGCCACAGCACGGCGTCGAATTGATCCGCCATCTGGTGCATGAGCGTGACGGCCAGCGCGGACTTGCCCATGCCGCCCATGCCCAGGACGCTCACCACCCGGCAGCGCTCTTCCAGCAGCCAATCGCTGAGGAGCGCCAGCTCGTCCTGGCGTCCGTAGAAGGTCGCCGCCTCTGGCGCATCGCCCCAATCGGTGAGGGAGCCTGGCTGTGGTGCATCCGGGGCAACGGATGGGGAGCGCGGCGCGGGAGTTGGTGCGGCCGCTGGCGCCTGCTGCCTTTCCAGCAAGCGGGTCAGCCAGGTTTCATCCAGCGGGACACGGAGGCCGGCGTTCTGCCACAAGGCGCGGATTTCCTCGGCTTCCTGGCCGCCGTGGAACGCATGGTGATCCAAGCAGAGCTCGATCAAATGCTTGAGATGCTGCGGGGAGGGATAGCTGGCGCCGGCCTCCCAGCCGACTACGGCCTGGCGTGAGACGCCGAGCACGTCCGCAAGCCCCGACTGGGTCAAATTGGCTCCCGTGCGGAGCGCGAGGATTTGCTGACCGAAATCATAGTCGCGATCGTGATACATAGAGCGGCGCATTGTCACCTGCGTCTTTCTACTCCGCTCAGCGCATCGAGATGACAAGCGATGACAAGTGGGCTGACAAGTCTTGCAGAGTGACTTTCAGGTTTGTCCTCTCTATAATGGCTCTTGAAGAATGCGCCCAAGCGAGTTCACAGATGTTCAACATGATAGCACACAGAACACGCTGAGACAAGATTGGGTTTAGGATTCACACAGGAAACTGT
>JBGAVB010000063.1:0-9825 GCA_044228345.1 Anaerolineae bacterium
GCCGACCTACGTCACCTGGGCACGTACCAACCGCTCCGCCTTGATTCGGGTGCCGCGCGTGAGCGCCGAGCGCGCCTCTTCCACGCGCATCGAGCTGCGCTGCCCTGATCCGGCCGCCAACCCCTACCTGGCCTTTGCCGTCATGCTGACGGCCGGGCTGGATGGCATTCAGCGCAAACTGGCGCCGCCCGAACCGGCCGAAGAAAATCTGTATCACGTGGATGTCGCGCGGCGCAGCCTGCCGGCGATGCCGCGGTCGTTGGGTGAGGCGCTGGAGGAGCTGCAGCGCGATGAGGTCATCCAGGTGGCCCTGGGCGCGCACCTGTTCGAGCGGTACATCGAAGCCAAGACCAGTGAGTGGGACGATTACCGCCGCACCGTCAGCCAGTGGGAAGTGGATCGTTACCTACCGATCTACTGACCAGTTTACAGCCCAACCTCAGCCGAGAGTGGCCGCGGCACGAACGCGGCCGTCTGATACGGCCCCTGGCGTAAGGCCTCCCAACCGTTGATCGGATCGAGCAAGGCCGCGCGAAAGATGGCCTGGCCGGGCAACCCGGCCGTGCGTGTGATGTCAATGCGGCGGCAGATCTCGGCCGCATCAATCACCTCCGCCCCAATCCCTGCGTAGACGTGCGTGCTCTCCGCCTGGGCCGCAAAGGCCTGCACCACCTGCTGGAAGTACGCGGTGTTGGCCGCCGGCCCCAGAATGCTGCCGTAGAGCATGGGTGCGATCATGTCAATCAGCCCCTGGCGCAGCCAACCGACCGAATCCTGACAGTAGGACGAATAGCCGTCGGTGTTGGGCCACCAGCTCCACGCGGCATCACGCCGATAGACCGGCCACACGGCCGCGCTCAGCACCAGGCCCGGCTTCAACTGGCGCACTAATTGGTGGATGGTTCCCACCAGGGCTGTGACCTGGCGGCGCTGCCATTCAGGTTGAGTCAGATCAGGCTCCAGCGCTTTGTCAGCCGCGTAGCGCGCCTGCGTCACCGGATCCCATGAAAAACGAGAAGAAGCGTAGCGCACATGATCCAGGTGCAGCCCGTCCAGGTAATAGTGCAGCAGTAGATCGCGGCAGACCTGCGTTACGCGCTCCGCCACGGCCCAGTGGCCCGGACTGGCATAAACATAACTCGTGCTCAGGCCCATGGGGCCGGTCTCGCGATCCCACTGTTTCCACTGCTCCGCAAATAACTCCGTGAACTGGGTGAACATCGGCTTGGGTGTGACATCAGACGGCGGCAATGTGGCGCCTTGCCAGGCCGGATAAACATTCAACCACGTGTGCACCTCAAGCCCGGCCTGGTGCGCGGTTTGAATCGTCAGCCCCAGGGGATCCCAATCGGGCGCGCCGCCGATGCGGCCCGTGAGCCGCTCGTCCCACGGCTCCAGGGCAGAGCGATAGAAGGCGGTGGCGGCTGAGCGCACCTGCAGCCAGATCTGGTTGAAATTGGCGCTGGCGGCCTTGTCAATCAGCCGGCGGATGTCATCCGCCGTGCGAAAATCGAAGCGCGAGACCCACAACGCGCGCCCTTCTTCGACGCCGGGGCCTACCGCGCGCAGTCTCGGCGCCGTGGGCGGCGCATCGCCGGCTGGCGTCTGGCGCACGCCCATCACCAGGCTCTGGGGAGGCGGAGGCGCCGTGTCGGCGTACAACTCTGGGTAATCGGCGTTTTGCGTCTCGAGGATAGCCGGTGCGTTGCGTTGGGATGAAGCACGAGAGCGAGTCGTAGTCATGGCCTTCTGCGCCTCCTGTGGTATCATAGTCCGTGCCATCGGCCGCCCGGTGGCAGTGATGGAGTCTAGCACAACGAGGGCCAAAGCCCAAATAGCTGCCAGTAAAATCGTTGCGGAATTTGGCCTACATCCTACAGAGGTCAAAGGCAGTAAATTCATTTAATTGCGCAGACCGGATCGGCTTGCGGCAGCGAGTGGTGACGAAAGGAAGATAACTCATGAAACGATGGTTCAAGCTTTCTCGGCGCGTGCCGGGATGGTTTCTTGTGACCGGGGCGCTCCTCTTGATCCTCGGGGCTTGCGCGCAGCCAGGCAACCAGGCGCCCGTGACCGATACGGCGACGACCGCGCCGGCCGCCAGCAATCAGCCCGCACCGGCCGACACCGCCACGCCAGCCAGCGTGGCCGTGACAAATCCGGTGGGCAATCCCGCGGCCGTGACCGAAGGCCAAACAGCAGAAGGCGATTGGTTCCGCGGCGATCCCAATGCGCCGGTGACCTTGATCGAGTATTCCGATTATCAGTGTCCCTTCTGCTCACGGCATGTCTCGCAGACCGCGCCGCTGATCGAAGATCAGTATGTCAAGACTGGCCTGGTCAAGCACGTGTTCAAGGATTTTCCCTTGAGCAGCATCCACCCGCAGGCCGAAAAGGCGGCTGAGGCCGCGCACTGCGCCGGCGCGCAGAACCAGTATTGGGCCATGCACGACAAGCTCTTTGCGTTGCAGCAGGCATGGGCCGGCAAGGCTGAGGCGGTTGACATGTTCAAGAAGTATGCAGCCGATCTGGGCCTCGACACGGCGGCGTTCAACACCTGCCTCGATTCCGGCCAATTCGCCGCCGAGGTCAGCCAGGACCAGGCCGAAGGCGTCCAGAAGGGCGTCACAGGAACGCCGGCTTTCTTCATCAACACCTGGTTTGTCTCCGGCGCGCAGCCGTTCGAGGTCTTCCAACAGACCATCAAGAAGGCGCAGGCCGGGGAGTCCCCTGCACCGACCGCGACGCCGTTGCCAGAGGGAGTTGATCCTTTTGCCGAAGATCCCGCGCGCCCCGGTCTGACCTACACCGGTTATCATCATCGGGGCAACCCAAATGCGCCGATCCTGATTATTGAATTTTCTGATTTCCAATGCCCTTACTGCTTGCAGCACTTCGAGCAGACTGAACCGCTGCTTGACAAGGAATGGATTGCCACTGACAAGGTGCGGGTGGTCTTCATCCACTTCCCACTGCCCATTCACCCGCAAGCCCCCAAGGCAGCGGAGGCTTCCGAGTGCGCGGCCGATCAGGGGAAATTCTGGGAGATGCACGATGTGCTGTTCGCCAAGCAGTCACAATGGTCAGGCAAGGCTGACGCGCCAGAAATCTTCAAGACCTTCGCCAAAGACTTGGGCCTCGACACGGCCAAGTTCAACAATTGTCTCGATTCGGGGCAGATGGAAGCGAAGGTGCAGGATGGACTGAGCCTGGGGCAGCAAGCGCAGGTGCGCGGCACACCCAACTTCTTCCTTATCAAGAATGGCCAAGGCACCCGCATTCCGGGCGCGCTGCCGTATGAGCAGTTCAAACAGGCCCTGATCCAAATCGAAACTGGCGCGACGCCAACCCCGCAGACCGCCGCGCCCACGCCCACATCCTGATCCATCTCTCCGCATCCCCGCACTAGAGGCCAACGCCTCCTGCGAGCAGCCGCTTTGCAGGAGGCGTTTTTTGTGCCACAAGCGGCGTGTGTTACAATGCCGCCAACCAGTGGTTTGCCATACGGATCTTGACTCACGGAGAGACAGGCGCGAGACCGCCGTTCATGCAGCCGCGTCTCTGTGGCGACCTGTTACCAAAAGGACTGCCAGGGATGAATTCCAATCAGATACCAAACCAGGCGCCGTTACCGGCGGCTCCGTTGACCTATGTGACTGTGGTTTCCGGCCTGCCGCGCTCCGGCACCTCCATGATGATGCAGATGCTGGCGGCCGGCGGCTTGACCGCAATGACCGACGCGATTCGCCAGGCTGATGCGGACAACCCACGCGGCTACTTCGAGGTGGAACGAGTCAAGCGCCTGAAAGATGGCGATGTGGCGTGGATGATAGAGGCCGAAGGAAAAGCGATCAAGATCATTTCTGCGCTGCTCGAGCATCTGCCGCCCGGCCACCACTACAAGGTCATTTTCATGCAGCGCGCCCTGGGGGAGACTCTCGCGTCGCAGCGCAAGATGCTCATCCACCGTGGGGAAGACCCGGCTCGGATTGACGACGCGGAGTTGACGCGCCTTTTCCAGAAACACCTGCAAAAAATCGAGGCATGGCTGGCCAGCCAGCCCAACATCGAAGTGCTCTACGTCAACTACAACGAGATGGTGGCCGCGCCGCAGCCGTTCGTGGCGCAGATCAACCGTTTTCTCGATCAGCGCCTGGACAGCGCGCAGATGTTGGCTGCGGTGGATCGCAACCTGTATCGCAACCGGGCTGCTTGAACCATGGCGCCCGTGCAGCAGCCCTGGCACCTGGTCAAACGCGGCGCGCTCCTCGGCGCGCTGACCGGCGCAGTCCTGGCTTCGGTCTATACGATGATCGCCATCCCATTCATGGCGCTGGCGCTCGTCTGGACCAATGGGCAGGGCAATCTCCTGCTGGAGGCCTTGACTGGTACGGTTATTTTCTCTCTCTGTGCAGGACCATTTGCCTTCGTCCTGGGCATTCTGCCGGCGACGTTCATCGGCCTGCTGGGCGGCATGCTGCTGGGCGCCTTCTTCATTCCTTTGAACGATCATCTGACCGGCTTCGGTCGTGCGGCCATCGGCGCCAGTCTGGGCCTCGTGCTGGCCGTCATTGCGCAGCAGACGCTCAGTGAGGGCCTGGTGGATCCAACGCAGCAGGGCCTGGCCGCGTACTCTCTTCTTATCTTCTGGATCATCGGGCCAGGCGTGCTGCTGATTGCCGGCTTTGCCTGGGTCGCCTGGCGGCTCGGCAAACTCAACAGTTCCATCTTGTAGGTCACGACTCCGGCGTGACAACCCGCGAACTCCCGTGGGTCACGACTCCAGCGTGAGGGCCGTCTTCCTACTTCCAGTCAGTCTCTAACACAAGAGGCGCCTGCGGTAATGCAGGCGCCTCTCGGCAAGGTAGAACGGGTCCTGAAACAATCAGCCAACGGCGAGGAGGATCGCCTGAAGAAACCAGGTTTTTCCCGGAAATGTGGCTTCTTGCGTCTGACTCTTAGATGTCGTAGTAGAGCACGAACTCGTACGGATGCGGCCGCATGCGCACGGGGTTCAACTCCACCTGGCGCTTGTAGTTGATGTAGGCTTCCAACAGGTCCATCGTGAAGACATCGCCGCGCAGCAGGAATTCGTGATCGGCTTCCAGCGCGCGCAGCACGTCATCCAGCGAACCAGGCACCTGCTTGATCAGCTTCAATTCTTCCGGCGGCAGCTCGTACAGGTCCTTATCCATCGGGTCGCCTGGATCAATCCGGTTCTGAATGCCATCCAGGCCGGCCATCAGCATGGCCGAGAAGGCCAGATACGGGTTGCAGGTCGGGTCTGGCGCGCGGAACTCGACGCGCTTGGCCTTGGGGCTGGACGAGTAGACCGGGATGCGGCAGATGGCCGAACGATTGCGCTGTGAGTAGGCCAGGTTGACTGGCGCCTCGAACCCGGGCACCAGGCGACGGTACGAATTGGTGGTTGGCGCGCACAGAGCCAGTAGCGCCGCAGCGTGCTTCAGCAGACCGCCGATGTAATACTTGGCCGTGTCCGACAACTGCGCGTAACCGCTCTCGTTGTAGAAGACGTTAGCGCCGCCGTTCCACAGCGACTGATGGCAGTGCATGCCCGAGCCATTATCGCCAAAGAGCGGCTTGGGCATGAACGTAGCCGTCAAGCCGTTCTGGCGGGCCACATTTTTGATGATGTATTTATAGAGCAGCAGATTGTCGGCCATGCGGGTCAGCGTCGCGAAGCGCATGCCAATTTCAGACTGCCCCGCGGTAGCGACTTCGTGATGGTGCACTTCGATCGGCACGCCCACATCCATCAGCGTCAGCACCATCTTGCTGCGGATATCTTGCAGCGTATCGGTCGGCGGCACCGGGAAATAACCACGCTTGGGCGGAATCTGCCCGCCGCGTCCACCCATGCCGCTGTTCCACCAACCTTCCTGGCTGTCCACTTCGTAATAGGCGGAGTTGGTGTCCTGGTGATATTTCACATCATTGAAAATGAAGAACTCAGCTTCTGGCCCCCAGAAACTCGTGTCGGCGATGCCAGTCTGCTTGAGGTAGGCTTCAGCCTTGCGCGCAATGTGGCGCGGATCGCGCGAGTAGGGCTGGCGCGTGATCGGATCCGCCACATCGCAAATGATGGAAAGGGTGGGCACTTCCAACACGGGATCAATGAAGGCCGTGGTGGGGTCAGGCATCAGAAGCATGTCCGATTCGTGAATTTCCTGGAACCCACGGATCGAAGAGCCGTCAAAACCGATTCCTTCCTCGAAGGAGTCTGCGTCCAGCTTGACGGCTGGAATACTGGTGTGCTGCCAGGTGCCGGGCAAGTCAATGAACTTGAAGTCAATAATCTTGACATCGGCGGCCATCTTCAAAACGTCGGCCGGTGTAGTCGGCATAATCCAAAATCCTCCCTGCGTTTACCTTGTCTCGCTGCCTGAACCACGACTGCATACAGCGCGCCCGCGTGCTGGGAGCCAACACCCGAGCGCACGCCCCGTTCGGCAGTGTACTACCTATTTTTATCACCGGCCGCCCGTTTTTGCCAGCGCGAAAGTGTATGGAAGATCGGAGAGGCGTTTGTGCAATCTATACAATTCATCTTGCGCACGTCATCCTTGTTTTTCGTGTATCGTCAATTTGACACGATCAGCCACATCGAGTATGATACACCTTGCAAGATGTAGTAAGTCCTTTGATGTGCCAAGCAAATGAGCCGTAAAGACTTTAAGTCTGACGGCTCTTTTATTTTACCGTTGGGAACGACCACGTTTTGCACCATGGCTACGGTTGTAGCATAGGATCATAATTTGGAAAAGGAGTTTCCAACATGTCAGTTCGTGAAAAGGGTACCGTTAAGTGGTTCAACGATCAAAAGGGCTTTGGCTTCATTACGCCTGAGTCTGGCGCAAAAGATGTTTTTGTCCACCAGTCCGCCATCATGGGCCAGGGCTTCCGCAGCCTGGCTGAGGGCGATCACGTGGAGTTCTCGATCGAGCAGGGCCCCAAGGGTCCGTCGGCCAGTAACGTAGAAAAGATCTAGTCGCCCGCGCGCAAGCGCGCCGACTGAGTGACGCACAGGGAGGTAATCGTCAAGATTACCTCCCCGTGTGCTAAGCAAACGAGGAGGATCCCAGATCCTCCTCGTTTGCGTTCCAAAGTTCAACGTCGGCTGGCGTGTGCAATGGCAACCTGTCGAACCGAACCACCCAGCAGGAGCAGTATGGTCCCAAGTCCGAAGAATGCCCACCCTCGCCTGGCAAGACCTGTTGGCGCCTGATTGAACGCAGTGAAGTGAATACCCGTGGGAGGTGCGGGCGTCGTGTAGCGCACGATAACACCCGAATCGCTCACCGCCCAGCCGTCTGTGGCCGACACCATATCCACCGCCGACAGGGGATGGCCAGTAGGACTGGCGGCTTGGGTCCACGTAGTGCCATCCCAATAAAGAATGGCCCCACCGTTGCCCACGGCCCAGCCCTCCTCGGCTGACACCATAGCCACCGATCTCAGCCATTGCGTGGTCGCACTGGCGGTTTGCAACCACGCAGCGCCATCCCAGTGTATGATGACGCCCCCTTCGCCGACGGCCCAGCCGTCCATGGGCGACACCATGAACACAGAATTGAGTGAGCCTGTGGTTGGGCTGGTGACCTGTAACCAGTCGCTGCCGTTCCAATGCAGAATGATGCCGTAGTTGCCCACGGCCCAGCCATCCGTGGCCGATACCATGCTCACCGAACCCAAGCCCGACGATGTGGGGCTGGCCCCCTGCGTCCAAGCGTTGCCGTTCCAGTGCACGATAGTGCCGCCTTCACCAACTGCCCAGCCATCCGTAGCCGAAACCATTGCCACTGACAGCAGCCATTCCGTGGTTGGGCTGGCGACCTGTGTCCAGGCGTTGCCATTCCAGTGTAGGATAACCCCATTGTAGCCCACCGCCCAGCCGTCCGTTGCTGAGACCATATCCACTGAGAAGAGCGCTTCTGTCGTGGGGAGAGCGATTTGCGTCCAGGTGTTGCCGTTCCAGCGCAACATGATGTCGTAGCCGAGGGCCCAGCCGTCTGTCGCTGAAACCATGTCCACCGCAGTCAGGTCATGTTGTCTTGGGCTGACGACATCGGCCCAAAAGCTACCGTTCCAATACAACATCGCGCCGAATGAACCCACGGCCCAACCGTCTGTCGCCGATACCATATCCAATGCAAAGAGCGCCCATGCTGTGGGGCTGGTGGCTGCAGCCCAGGTGTTGCCATCCCAATGCAGAATAACTCCATTGTATCCCACCGCCCAACCGTCGGTCGCTGATACCATTCCCACTGAAAACAACGGTTCCATGGCCGGAGCAGCGAACTGTGCCCAGGCGCTGCCATCCCAGTGAAATAGGGTGTCGTAGCCCACAGCCCAGCCATCCGTTGCCGATACCATGTCAACAGAACTCAGGACCTGAGTCGTCGGGCTGGCGACCTGAGACCAGCTACTGCCGTCCCAGTGCAGGATAACGCCCTCGCCTACGGCCCAGCCGTCCATGGCTGACATCATGGCGACCGACGTCAGGTCCGACGGGGTCGGGCCAATGACCTGTATCCAAGTGCTGCCATTCCAGTGTAAGATGATGCCCGCTTCACCTACGATCCACCCGTCGCTGGCGGAGGTCATGTCTACGGAATGGAGCGAACTTGTGAGGGGACTGGCAGCCTTTGCGGCAAGCGCGACTGGTGCTGAGGACCAGGTGTCGCCGTTCCAATGCAGAATGACGCCATCTTCACCGACAGCCCAACCGTCCGTGATCGAAACCATGGCCACTGAGCGTAGCCAGCCAGTGATCGGGCTGGTAACCTGAGACCACACGCTGCCGTTCCAGTGCAGGATGATGCCGCCTTCACCGACGGCCCAGCCGTCCGTGGGCGAGACCATCGCCGCCGAGTTTAATGAGAGTTGGCACGGATTGGGATTATTCGGCCCCCAGCACTGCCAGCGGCCGGGGGCAGCAGGCTGCGCCAGAGCTGCGTCGGTCACGGCTACGAACAGGGCCAGAACAAGCGTCACGCTGGCAGATCGAGCGTGTTTCATGGCGTCCTCCATGCGGCGATTTGTCCACCCGCTGACTGCGCACGCCCTCGTCCGCCTGCGGCGATCAGCCCAACAAGCGCAGGCTGAGCTGCTGCACGAAGGTTGGGTGGCGGTTGAGGTCGGCGCGCAAACGTTCCAGGTCTGCGCCGTAGCCGAGGCGGTCGGCCAGGAAGCGGTACTCTTCGCTGCCAGCCGGCGGCACGGTCAAGTCCTTGGTGTTGCCGCGCACCATGCGCAAGGCGTTGACCAGGCGGCGGATGAAGATGTGGGCCTCGCGCAGGCGGTTGTAATCGCTCTCGGCGAGGATGCCAGCCTGCGCCAGCGCGGTCATGGCCGCGCGCGTGTTGGTCAGGCGCAGCGCCGGGTTGGCATGGCCGTGGTTGATTTGCAGCCCCTGCACCAGGTATTCGATGTCTACGGCGCCGCCAGGGCTGAACTTGGCGTTGAAGGTGCCCGCTGTGACCAGGTGACGCAGTTGACGTTCACGCATCGCGCGCATGGCCGCAGCATCGAACGGCTCACCCGTGTAGACAAATTCATTGCGCAGGCCCACAATCTGGCGGCCAAACTCCTCATCACCCGCGACCGGGCGCAGGCGAATGAGCGCCTGGCGTTCATACGCCCAGGCCGGGCCGCCAGGCGCAAAATAGCGCTGAAACGAGGTCAGTGAGACAGCCAGGCTGCCGGCCTTGCCGTACGGGCGCAGGCGCAGATCAATTTCGAAGATGCCCTCGCGCCTGGCGCGGATGGCGCCGACAAACGACTGCACCAGGCGTTCGTAAAATT
>JBGAVB010000064.1:0-9724 GCA_044228345.1 Anaerolineae bacterium
CTGGTACGAAGCGGCGAAGCAGGTTGCGGCGGCCGCTGACTCCGCCGCGCCCATCATTGCGGCCGCCGGTCGCCAGCATGCGTACCGCGGGGTTGAGCCGCCGATCGTTGGCGATCTGTGCGATTTGTACCCCGTCGCGGCTGACGGCGCGCCGATGCTGCTCAAAGTGGCGCGGCACGCGCGCAACCATGACCTGCTGCAAACCGAAGCGGCAACGCTGTCACGGTTGGCGCGTGCGCTGGACGGCCAGCCCCTGGCCGCGCACTTCCCCACGCTGATCGAGCATTTCCTGCTGCGCGGGGCGGATGGTCATCTGCACCATGTCAACGTGCTGCGCCAGGAAACCGGCTGCGTCACCCTCGCCGCCGTGCAAAAGGCCTTTGCGGGCGGCCTCCCGCTGACCGACGCCGCCTGGATGTTCAATCGGGTGCTGGCCGCCCTGGGCGTCGTGCATGGCCTGGGCCTGGTGCACGGCGCCGTGACGCTGGCGCACGTGCTGATACGCCCTGCCGATCACAACGGCCTGCTGCTCGATTGGTGCTACAGCGCGCCGATTGGCGACACGATCAAGGCGATCAGCCCACCCTACGCCGCCGACTATGCGCCAGAAGTACACGCCAGGCAGCCAGCCACCCCCGCCACCGACCTGTTCATGGCCGCGCGCAGCCTGCTTCACCTGTTGGGCGGCCAGCACGATCCCGATGATTTGCCGGTTGGCGTCCCGCCGGCCATGCGGGCGCTGCTGCGTGCGTGTCTCATCCCCTCGCCCCAGCGCCGAATCAATGACGCCTGGGAATTACTAGACGATTTCCAGGACATCCTGCAGCGGCTCTACGGGCCGCGCACGTTTCGACCGTTTCACATGCCGTCGTAGGGCAAACTGGCAGTTTTCCCTCACGGATCAACGAGCAGAGCTACGCCAGATGGAGCATGGATCAGAAAGGAAAACCTCATGGGATACTCAAATTGGAGTGACGCGGCTTACCAGTCGCGGCAAAGCTATCGGCAGCAGACACAGCAGACCGCCTTCACCTATGACCAGCAGGTGCGAGCCACGGGCGTTGTGCAGGTGCATGCGCAAATGAACCCCCTCGGCAAGATGCGCGAGAGTCGCGACAGCGATCAGCATCCTGATTCGGTCGCCATCGCTGTTCTCTTCGATGTGACCGGTTCGATGGGCAACGTGCCGCGCGTGCTGCAGACCAAGCTCGGCAAGCTGATGCGCGTGCTGGTGCAGCGCGGCTATGTGGCGCATCCACAAATCCTCTTTGGCGCGATCGGCGACGCCAACTGCGACCGGATCCCATTGCAAATTGGGCAATTCGAGTCCGGCCTGGAGATGGATGACGACCTGGGCAAAATCTACCTGGAAGGCGGCGGCGGCGGCCAGGTGCATGAAACCTACGAACTGGGGCTTTACTTCATGGCCCGTCATACCGCCATTGATTGCTTCGACCGCCGCGGCCATAAGGGGTATCTCTTCACCATCGGCGACGAGAAGCCGTATCCCGCGGTGCGGCGCAGCCAGGTCAAGCAGCTGATCGGCGACAGCCTGGCGCTGCGCATCTCAACGGAAGCCCTCGTCGCCGAGGTGCAGAAACGCTACGAATACTTCCACATCATCCCCACCAACACGTCGCACGGCGGCAGCGCCGAGGTGCAGGCGCGCTGGCGCGCGCTGCTCGGCGAGCGCGTGCTGCTGCTGGAGGATGAGGCGGCGGTGTGCGAGACCATCGCCCTGGCCATCGGCTTGTGTGAAGGCACGTTCGACGATCTCGACACCGGCGCGCAGGACATGCAAAACGCCGGTTATGACCCGACCGCAACGGCGGCCGCGACCAGCGCGCTGACGCCTTACGCCGCGACACGCCCGCCCACCCTGGCGATTGTGGCAGGCGTTTTACCGGCAGCTCATCACCATGCGGCGTCGGACGGGCGATTGTTCTGAGCAGCGTTTGGCAAGCCAGGCTTCCGAAGTCTTTGGAGACTTCGGAAGTCTGCGGAGGGATTATCATGCAGCAAGCGATTCTGACCGTGGATCTTGGCTTTGGCGATGCGGGCAAAGGCTCGATGGTGGATTACCTGGCGCGGCGTTACGATGCGCATACCGTGGTGCGTTACAATGGCGGCGCGCAGGCCGGGCACCGCGTGGTGATGCCGGGCGCTGCGCCGCAGGAACACGTCTTTGCCCAGTTCGGCAGCGGCGCGCTGGCTGGCGCAGCGACCCATCTGTCGCGCTTCATGCTGCTCGACCCGCTGGCGATGATGGCCGAAGCGCAGCACCTATCTGAACTGGGCGCGCCCGATCCGTTCGCAGGCGCCACGATTGACGCCGGCGCGCTGGTCATCACCCCGTTTCAGCGCGCCGCCAATCGGTTGAAAGAGCTCGCGCGCGGGGCTGGTCGCCACGGCAGCTGCGGCATGGGCATCGGCGAAACCCAAGCCGACGCCCTGGCCTTTGGCGAGCGCGTCTTGTTTGCCGGCGACCTGGCCAAGCCCGCTGTGCTGCGCGAAAAGCTGCAATTCCTGCGCGCAGTCAACCTGGCCAAGGCGCCGGCCTTTCCACCGGATCTGACGGCCAGCGCGCAGATTGCGGCCGAATGGGAGATGCTGGCTGCCGCCGATTGGGCCGACTGGTTGCTGCCCGCCTACGCCGACTTCGCCTCCACGGCGCGCATGGTCTCTGGCAATCATCTAGACGCCATTCTGCGGCAGCCTGGCACGGTCATCTTCGAAGGCGCGCAGGGCGTGCTGCTGGACGAATGGCGCGGTTTCCACCCGTACACCACCTGGAGCACAACCACGTTGGCAAACGCCAATCAGCTGCTGGGCAAGGCTGGCTACGGCGGCCGCGTTGCGCGCCTGGGCATCACGCGCGCCTATACCACGCGGCACGGCGCGGGGCCGCTGGTCAGCGAAGATGCTGGCCTGACAGCTGCGCTGCCCGACGCCGCTAACGGCTTTGGGGCCTGGCAGCGCGACTTCCGCGTCGGCTGGCTTGACCTGGTCATGCTGCGCTACGCACTGGATGTCGCCGGCCCGCTCGATGCCCTGGCGGTCACCTGCCTCGATCGCCTGGCCGCGCTGCCGGCGCTGCGGGTGTGCGGTCATTACCGCAGCGGCGACGCTCTCATCGAACGGCTGACCCTGGCGCCGGGCGGCCGCGATCTCGACTACCAGGCAGAGCTGACGCGGCTGCTCATGCGCTGCCAGCCCAGCCTGATTCCCGTAGATAGCGCGCAAGCCTTGCTCAGCCTGGTGCGCGCGGACTTGGGGATACCCATCAGCCTGGTTTCTTCCGGGCCGACCGCCGCGGAAAAGCAAGAGATGGAAGAAATGTGGTAGATGGGCAAGCGGGCAAGACCCCTACGCCCCTGGGAGTGCGGGCGTCTCGCCTGCGCCCCTGGGAGTGTAGGCGTCTCGCCTGCGCTCCCGTATTCATGATCAGTCAATTGGCGCACGCGCGCTTTTAGGCTATAATCCGCCCCATGCCAACCAACGGACACAACGGAACGCGCATCATTTTTCTTTTCCTCGACGGCGTGGGCCTGGGGGCCGACGATCCATCCGTCAATCCGTTGGCGCGCGCCCACCTCCCCACCATCGCTGCGCTGTTGAACGGCGCGCCGCTCACCGCCTCCAGCGGCCAGGTGACGACCGCGCACGCCTCCCTGACGCCGCTCGACGCCACGCTGGGCGTGCCCGGACGGCCGCAGAGCGCCACCGGCCAGGCTGTCCTGCTGACCGGCCGCAATGTGCCGCAAGAGGTCGGCGAACACTACGGGCCGCGGCCGCATCCCCCTGTGCGCACGATCGTGCAGGCGGGCACGCTGCTCAGCCAGGTGCGCGACGCCGGCAGACAGTTCATCTTCGTCAATGCCTATCCCCCCGGCTATTTCGAGGTGGTCAACCGCGGCAAACGCGTGCTGTCGGTGATGCCCCTGGCGGCGGTTTCGGCCGGGCAGACGCTCCTGACGCATACAGACCTCCTGGCGGGTCGTGGATTCTCGGCCGATTTTACCAACCAGGGCTGGCGCACGCACCTCGGCTTTGCGGATGCGCCGCTGCTGACGCCTGCGCAGGCCGGGCGCAACCTGGCCGCGCTGAGCAAAGCCTTCGATTTTGTCCTATTCGAGCATTGGCTGACCGATGTGCATGGGCATGGGCAGGAGATGGAAGCGGCTGTCGCCAATCTGGAGGCATTCGATGGCTTCCTGGGCGGACTCATCGAGGCAAGCGACCTGGCGCGCACGCTGATTGTAGTGACCAGCGATCATGGCAATGTGGAAGACCTGAGCGTGCGCCAGCACACCATGAACGCCGTGCCCGGCCTCTTCATCGGCGCCGGCCATGCCGCCATCGCCGCGCACCTGGTACGCGACGGCATGCAGGTGCTGCCGCGCCTGTTCAAGGCCGGATACCTCGACTGTTTTGCCCGCGCCGGTCGCGGCCCCGGACTGACCTACAGCACGACCCAAGAGAAAATCCGCATTGATTTCTGCCTGGCCGCCGGCCCGTTGGCCGCCCAGGTAGCTGATTGCCATCGCCTGGACGACGAGGATGTTCGCCTGGCGTCCGATCATTTCCCCCTGTTGACCGAGTTTGCGTGGTGAAAGACGCCGTCGCTGTCGTTTCTTCCTGCGCACCGTTGTGTGCAGCCATCAGACCAATCCACCAGCCAGGAGGTTCGCAGTCATGTTAGAATCGCGTTTCATGCTCAGCCAAAAAGATATTCCCACGAATTGGTACAACATCGCCGCCGATTTGCCAGCTCCGCTGGCGCCCCCGCTGCATCCGGGCACCGGCCAGCCCATCGGGCCGGCTGACCTTGCGCCCCTCTTTCCGATGGAGCTGATCCTGCAAGAAGTCAGCACTGAGCGCTACATTCCAATCCCCGAGGAAGTCCGCGAGATCTACAAGCTGTGGCGGCCCACGCCTCTGCTGCGCGCAGTGCGCCTGGAAAAGGCGCTGGACACGCCGGCCAAAATTTACTACAAGTACGAAGGCGTCAGTCCGGCCGGCAGCCACAAGCCGAATACGGCGGTTCCCCAGGCGTACTACAATGCCAAAGAGGGCGTCAAACGCATCAGCACCGAAACAGGCGCCGGGCAATGGGGCTCGTCGCTGGCCTTCGCCTGCCAGCTCTTCGGCCTGGAATGTCTCGTCTACATGGTCAAGGTAAGCTATTATCAGAAGCCCTACCGGCGCTCGATGATGCACACCTGGGGCGCGCGCGTCGTTGCCAGCCCATCCACCGAAACCAACGCCGGCCGCGGCATCCTGGCCGAACACCCGGATTCGCCGGGCAGCCTGGGCATCGCCATCTCCGAAGCGGTCGAAGTGGCGGCCTCCGATCCTGACACCCGTTACTCGCTCGGTTCGGTGCTCAATCATGTTCTGCTGCACCAAACGGTGATCGGGCAAGAAGCCAAGCAGGCCCTGGCCGCCATCGGGGACTACCCTGATGTGGTCATCGGCTGCGTGGGCGGCGGCAGCAGCTTTGCCGGGCTTGCCTTTCCCTTCCTGCAAGATCGTCTAACCCAGGGGCGGCCGACGCGCTTCCTGGCCGTGGAGCCGGCCGCGTGTCCCAGCCTGACCAAGGGCAAGTACGCCTATGACTACGGCGACGCCGTCGGCATGACGCCGATGGTCAAGATGTTCACCTTAGGTCACACCTTCATGCCGGCTGGCATTCACGCCGGCGGCCTGCGCTACCACGGTATGGCGCCGCTCATTTCGGCCCTGGTGGAAACTGGGGACATCACGCCGGTGGCCTATCATCAGAACCCGGTCTTTGCGGCCGCAGTCCAGTTCGCCCGCACCGAGGGCATCATTCCGGCGCCCGAATCGTCCCACGCCATTGTCGCGGCAATTGACGAAGCCCTGGATGCCAAAGCCAAAGGTGAAGAGCGGGTCATCGTCTTCAATTTGAGCGGCCACGGTTTCTTCGATATGGCGGCGTACGACCAGTATCTGGCCGGCGACCTGGTTGACTATGAGTACCCCGCAGATGCCGTCACCGAGGCGTTGCAGCATCTGCCAGCCGTCGGTTCATAACGAGCATCGTCTTGAAAACCCGGTTTCGATCAGAAGCCGGGTTTCTGGAACATCGTGAGAGGTAAGGAGAATTGACATGACCGTTGTTGCCATCGTCGGGGCGCAGTGGGGCGACGAAGGCAAGGGCCGTATCATCGACTATCTGGCCCAGGAAGCGGATGTCGTGATTCGCTTTCAGGGCGGCGACAATGCCGGCCACACGGTCATCAACCAATTCGGGACGTTTCGCCTGCACCTGGTGCCATCTGGAATCTTCAATCCGACCACAGTCAACATCATCGGCACCGGCGCCGTGGTAAATCCGGCTGCGCTGCTGGATGAAATGCACGAGCTGGCGGCGGCCGGCGTTGATCTTGCCAATCTGTGGTTGTCGGATCGCGCACAGATTCTGATGCCCTACCACCGCCAGCTCGATGGTCTGGAGGAGATGGCGCGCGGCGGCCGCGCCATTGGCACCACCAAGCGCGGCATCGGCCCGGCCTATGCAGACAAAGCCGCGCGCTGGGGCGTGCGCCTGGGCGACCTCAACCACCCGGGTTGGCTGCGCGAACGCCTGGAGCAGATCCTCCCCCATAAGAACCAGGTCTTGCAGCACTACGGTCAACCGATTTGGAGCGTGGACGAGCTTTTCGACCTGTGCATGTCCTGGCACGAAGCCCTGTATGGTCGCATCGTGGACACAATTCCCATGATCCGTGACCTTTACCGGGCTAAAAAGTTCATCTTACTCGAAGGTCAACTCGGCATCATGCGCGACATTGACTGGGGTACTTATCCTTATGTCACGTCTTCGAACCCAATGGCCTCCTTCGCCGCCGTCGGCGCGGGCCTGCCGCCCACCGCGCTCGATGAGATCATAGGCGTGGTCAAGGCCTACTCAACGTGCGTCGGAGCCGGGCCGTTCCCGGTGGAACTGTTCGATGACACTGGTAAGACGATCCGTGAGATTGGCCGCGAATTTGGCGCCACCACTGGACGCCCGCGGCGCTGCGGCTGGTTCGACGGCGTGGCGTTGGCCCATTCGGCGTGGCTCAACGGCTTCACCCACCTTGCCATCACCAAACTCGATGTGCTCGACACCCTGCCAGAGCTGAAGATCTGCGTGGGCTACCGGGTTGGGGAACGCATTATTGATTACGTACCGGATACGCCGCTCCTGCAAGAAGCCGAGGCAATCTATGAATCGTGGCCCGGCTGGCAAGCGCCTACCACAAACTGCCGATCGTGGGATGAACTGCCAGCGGCTGCACAGGCCTATCTACGCCGTATCCAAGACCTGGCCGGCGTTCCTATCCGTTGGGTTTCGGTCAGTCCAGAGCGAGACAAGATCTTTGCCGTATGAGCGCTGACGCAGCCTTTACGCATGGCACCTTCATTTCTCCCTTCACCTGGCGCTACGGCAGTCAGGCGATGCGCCAGCTCTGGTCCGAAGAGCACAAGCGCCGCCTGCTGCGCCGCGTGTGGGTGGCCCTGGCGCGCGCCCAACTGGCGGCTGGCCTGGTCACGCCCGCGCAGGTGGCCGACCTGGAAGCCCATGCCGATCAGATTGACATTGCGCGCGCGCAGGAAATCGAGGCCGTCATCCAGCACGACCTGATGGCCGAGATTCGGGTGTTCGCCGAACAGTGCACAGTGGGCGGGCCGATCATTCATCTTGGCGCGACGAGCATGGATATCCTGGACAATGTCGAGGCGCTGCGCCTGCGCCAGGCCATCGAGCTGATCATGGCTGGTTTGCGGCGCTGTCTGACGATCCAAGCCGAGCAGATCGAGCGCTACGCCGATCTGCCAGGCATGGCGTTCACGCATCTGCAGCCGGCCGAACCGACTACGCTGGGCTACAGGCTGGCGCAGACCGGGCAGGATTTGCTGGCGGATTGGGATGAACTGGCGCGCGTGCGCCAGGCGGTTCGCGGCAAGGGCCTGCGCGGCGCAGTCGGTACGGCCGCCTCGTACGAGCAGTTGTTGACGGACGCATCCATGACCGCGGCTGAGCTGTCGGCGCGCGTCATGGCCGATCTCGATCTGCCTGAGTATGATGTGGTGACGCAAACGTACCCGCGCAAGCAGGACTGGCTGGTGCTCAACGCGCTGGCCGGGCTGGCCGGCAGCTTGTATAAGTTCGCCTTCGACCTGCGCCTGCTGCAGTCGCCGCCGCTGGGCGAATGGGCGGAGCCGTTTGGGCGCCAGCAGGTTGGCTCATCGGCCATGCCCATCAAGCGCAATCCGATCAACGCGGAGAAAATTGACAGCCTGGCGCGTTTCGTGGCCGCGCTGCCGCGCGTGGCCTGGGACAATGCGGCGCACAGCTTGCTCGAACGGACGTTGGACGACTCTGCCAACCGGCGCGTGCTTTTCCCCGACGCGTTCCTGGCCGTGGACGAGATCTTGCAGACGGCCTTTCGTTTGCTAAGTGGGCTGGTGATCAACGAAGCGGCCATCGCCCGCAACCTAGCGACTTACGGCGTCTTTGCGGCCAGCGAACGCCTGTTGATGGAAGCAGTCAAAGCGGGCGGCGACCGGCAGGCGCTGCACGAGGTCATACGCGAGCACAGTTTGGCCGCCTGGACCGCCGTGCAGCGCGGCGAAGCCAATCCGCTGGCGGCGCGCCTGGCGGCTGATGCCCGCATCCAGGAGTTTATGCCACCGGGACAAATTGACGGCCTGCTCGACGCGTCGCGCTACGTGGGCGATGCGCCCGCACGGGCCAGGGCGCTGGCGGCTAAGATCCGGCAGCAGCTAGAAGTTCAGGCGGATTGAAGAACGGGAGGTAAAATCCAGCAAGCCGGTGTCTGCCGTAAGCCAAGCGCCTGCCAGTGTTCGAATTCGGAACGCCATTGCGCAAAGAGGTCTTTGCCGTGCAAGGGAATACCATCGTTGAGGGCTTCCAGGACGGTGACGTGCTTGTCTTTCATCATGCTGTCCCACTCGGCGCGGGTATAACCGATGGCTTCAATCGGTCCGTTGCCGTTAACCAAACGCGATAACTGGGTCAGACGCGTGAACCAGTTCGGTTCCAGGTTTCCGCCGATAACCAGGATATCAATATCGCTATCCGGCCCATCTTGATTGCGCGCCACCGAGCCATAGAGAATGACACAGTCTGGCTCGATCGCCTCAAAGACCAGAAGCGCGTAACGATAGGCTTTCATTTGAAGATCATAGTGCAGCATAAAGAATGTTTCTTGCATAATCAACTAACGTCTGCGCATTATCCAATGACTCTTCAGCTTCATATAGCTGATAGTGAGACGACGGCGTCATCGGTGCAGCGTCTGGATAGCGTGTGCTGGTATAATGCTGGTCAAGATGCCGGGCCGCGTCGGCAATACGCAGGTCTGGTGATAGGTTGGCTAGGGTTGCATACGCAGTCAGCAAGTCAGCCACCGCATGTCCTCGTGGGCGCTGCGCCTGTGCATACAAGAGTGCTTTCATGGCTTTCTCACCTGCTTGCTGGCAGTGAAAAGCACACTTGGCATAGAAACCGTTGTCACATAAGAGTTGAGCCGCGCGGAGGTCGCTTTCTGCTTCTGCGAACCAATCATCATGAACAGACATAACTAGTTCCCTCGGTTACGACATGATTAAGTGGTATTGTAACCGATTCTGCGCGAAGAAGCAACGAACGGGAGGAAAGATATGCAATACGGGGCAAAGTTAGCCGAAG
>JBGAVB010000065.1:0-9680 GCA_044228345.1 Anaerolineae bacterium
AAACAACTACGCCCTCGCGGTGAGCCTGATTGGCCGCTTCATGCGCACCGATTTGAACGGCAGCCCACAGCCGCCGGAAAAGCAGGAACCGACGCCGCCCCAACTGGCAAGCGCAACGCAGTTGATTGCCTGGCTGATGCAGAAGTACAGTATCCCCCTGGCTGCGCAATTCAAGGACGGCATCCCAGTGACCGGCGTCGTGGGCCACCGCGACATCTGGGATCAAGTCCAAAAAGGGACCACCGAATGTCCAGGTGACCAATGGAAGACCGGCAGCACCTGGCGCAACAAGCTCTACCAGGCCGTGCAGGGCTGGCTGGATGGTCAACCTAAGAGCAGCGCCAAGCAGATCAAGCATTATCTGCTTTTCTGTGACCAAGGCGCGGATTGGGCGCAGGCAGACTGGTGAAATGCGCAGGACTACATCGCTTTCTTCCGTCCCACGACCGGCTTCTCGGTGACCCACGCCATGCAGGCGGAGGTGGTGACCATCGTGGGCGGCGATGCCGGCGTGTCCGGCGCGGACGAGGCGCGGTTGAAAGCGGCCGGCTGCCAGGTTTTCCGCCTGGCCGGCGCCGATGAGGCTGACACGCACGCCAAGTTGGCAGCCTTGATTGCCGCTGGCACACCTTATCCGGGCGCGGCAACCAAGACACGCGGCATCGAGACGCCAGACCCGTGGGATCGAGGGCCAGAGCTGCCGTCTGACCTGCCGCGGGATGCATGGACCGTGCCAGACGACTTGGCGCACCTCTCATTCGATCTGAAGACGGAGGATGACCTCATTGATATTCCCGGCGTCACGCGCACGGTTCCTCCGAGCGCCAAGCCGAAATCGCGCAGCGCAAAGCCAAAATCGTCAGCGCCCACGACCGGGCAAAAACCGGCGCGCAAGGGCCGTAAGGCCTCGGGAGGCGCGACATGAACAAACTTGGCTTCTACATCGAAGTGTCAACCCGACAGTGGATTCCCGAAGCCCTGGTCGAAGCCAAGCCGCCGACCATTCTCTGGCATGCGGGCGATCGCGGTAAATTACAGGAAATCCGCAATTGGCGCTCACCAGATTCGTTCATCATCGGCCGCATGTTCCTGACAAATCAAGAACAAGACGCCATGCTGGATAGTGCGGACCCAGCGGCGGCCGGCCGCAGCCTGGCCGACCAGATTCTGAATTACGACATGGGTTATGCCACGGAACGCGTCAACGGCCGCCTGCTGATTGATGCCTGGATGAGCCTCAACGAGCCGATTCCCGGGCCAGCCTCAAGCGATTTCAAGAGCAAACCGGCTGAAGTCCAAAAGAGGCTGCGCGCCTATGAGGCATTCCAGGTTGGTTTTCGCGAGCGCCTGCAAACCAAAAACCTGGAAGCTGTTGCGTTCAATTTCGCGGCTGGCAACTTCACACAGGCCAGTCATTACCTGGACTGGTTCCCGCGCACGCTGGAGACGTTCAAATATCTCGGTTTTCATGAGTACGGCTGGCCCGCGCTCAAGCCAGGGCCTGATGTGGCCTCCGGCGCGCTGCTCTATCGCACGTGCATGGAAGGTATTCGGCAGAAGTACGGCAATCGGCATGAGGTCATCATCACCGAATGTGGACTGGCGCGCATGTACAAATACGCGGTGGATCCACCGGGCGATGTGGGATGGCTGTGGTCGGGGGAAACGATCTCCCAGGACAAATACTGGGAGTCGCTGGCCTGGTACAATGCCGAGATGTGCCGTGACGCGTATGTCAAAGGCGCATGCCTGTATCAGGTAGGCCATGGCGGCGGCAAGTGGGAAACCTTCCGCCACTTGGGCGTAGACAACCAGGGCCAATCCATCCAGATCATCTCGCGCATGGCGAAACTGCGCGACGAGCCTGTGCAGCCCGTGCAGCCTGTGCAGCCTGTGCAACCGCCCGCGCCGGGGACGCCGCCCGTGCAACCGCCTGCGCCGCCCGCGCCGCAGCCGCCGCAGCCGCCGGTGCAGCCGCCCCTGCCGACCGATCTGGCAGGGCTGAAACAGCGCGCGGCCGCGTTGGAAACGAAGCTGACGCCAGTCACCCAGCAGTTGGCGCCGCTCGCGCAACTGGCGGCCCAAAAACCACTGCTCGACGCCGCGGCCGGGCAGGTCGCGCAAGCGGCCGACACGCTCAAGGCGGTCGCGGCCTTGCAGGCGCGCGTCCAGCAGGCGCAGGCGCAGGTGGCGCAGAGCGATGCCACCCCCGCGCTGCGGCAGCGGGTCGCCGACCTGCAAACGGGCCTGGCGGCTCTTCAGGGCCGCGTGAAGGCCGTGGCGGACCTGGCAACGACCGTGGCGCAGACGCAGCAGGACTTGCAGAAAGCCGTGGCCGGATTGGGGAACGTGCCCGCGCTGCAAAAACAGACGGCCGATCTGCTGGCGGCCATCAAGAAGCTGCGTGCAGACCTGGACAAAGGACTGATCAGCGGGGATGAGATCAGCCTGCAAAACCCGGCGCCGGGCATCCGCGTCATACAGAGGTTCGGCCAGAATCCTGCTGATTACAAGCCCGGCTTTGCCGGCCATGAGGGCATTGACTATACGTGTGCGATCGGAACATCCATCCTGGCCGCGGCCGACGGGGTGGTCTTCCGCAGCGGCGCCACCGCAGGGATTTTTGGCCCTAACAAGGACCAAGGGGCCTATGGCATCAGAGTCATTGTCGAACACACGTGGGGCAACCAGAAGGGCTACACCATCTATGCACACCTGTCCAGTGTTGCGGTACAAGTTGGCGACCGCGTGAACGCCGGCGCCGTGGTGGGCAAGAGCGGCAACACCGGCCGTTCGACCGGGCCGCATTTGCATTTCAGCCTGGTCTTGGTCGGTAAGCAGAATCCAGGCTATAAATCGGCGTTGGCCAACGACGCGTGGTATCATGATCCAGCTCCGTTCATGACCGGCAGTCGCGACGCCGGCGACTGGATAGACGATTGGTTCGACGGCGACATGGACGACGGCGAAGCGATCGTGTGCCTGCCGCCGGGCGAGTTCGACGAGATATAGCAGGCATCAGCCGCGACAACAATAAAGGCGACAGCCGATGATTACCGTGTATGAGATTCACCCCGATGGGCTTACCGTGGCGCCAAGTCCCACGGCGGGCTGTTGGATCAACGTTCTCGAAGCGACGCAGGAAGATGCGGCGCAGTTGGAGGCGTGGGGCTTCCCCTCTCACTATATTACGTATGCGCTGGATCCAGGCGAGCGCGCGCGCATCGAGCACAGCCAGGGCGTGACCCTGATCGTTTTCCTTATTCCGCATGCCAAGCCGACGCCCATAGACACGCCCTACGCGACGGTGCCGCTGGGCATCCTGATCACCGAGAGCAACATCGTCACCATCTGCTGTACGCGCAGCCACATCCTGCGCGACATTGCGGCAGGCAAGATCGCGGATATGCCGACGGTGCGCAAACGCCAGTTCATCTTGAGGCTGCTGCTGCGCATCAGCGAGCAGTACCTCAAATACCTGCGTACGATTGATGCGGCCGTCGAACAGGTGCAGATTCGTCTCCATCATTCCTTGCAGAATCGCGAGGTTTTGGAGCTGCTGAAGTATCAAAAATGCCTGGTCTATTTCATCACGGCCCTGCGCTCGAATGAGCTGATGCTCAAGCGCCTGCAGAAGAGTGATCTGCTGACCGAAGCCGAAGATGAAGCGCTGCTGGAAGATGTGCTGATCGAAGTGCGGCAGGCCATCGAGCTGACTGAGATTTCGGAAAGTATTTTGGGGCAGATGATGGGCGCGTTCACCTCGATCATCTCGAACAATCTGAACGTGGTGATGAAATTCCTGGCCGCCGTGACCATCATCATCAGCCTGCCGACCCTGGTCGCCAGTTTTTTCGGCATGAACGTGAATCTGCCGGCGGCTAATCATCCGTTGGCCTTCTGGTTTGTGCTTGGCCTGGCTGGCGCGCTGGCCATCAGCATCGTGCTGTTCTTTTGGCGCAAACGATGGCTATGAGGCGTCAACCCGACGCCAGCGTGCGCAGCACCACGCGCGCGGGCGCGCCGTCGCTCTCGGCAATGCGCAGCGGCAGCGCCATGATCTCGTAATCGCCGTCCGGCACGCCGCGCAGGCACAGGTTTTCGACAATCAACACATCATGACGCAGAAATGCCAGGTGAGCCGCCAGGTCAGCGCTGCGGGCCGGGTCTACCGATGGCGCATCAACGCCGATCAAGCGCAGGCCTTGACCGCCCAACCAGGCAGCCGCCTCTGGCGTAAAGTAGACGAGATCGTGATCGAAAACATCGTTGGGGACATCGCTGCCGCGCGTATGCACGATCAACCGCGCAACGCCAGTCAGATCGAGCGCCTGAACGGCGGCGAGCGTGATAGCCTCCTGCACCGTCATCGTGACGACGCGCGCCGGACCGATGAGCACATCGAGCGGCACACGGTCAATGCCCAACCCCGCATCGCTGTTGTGGCGCGGGGCATCCACATGCGTCCCGGCGTGAACGCTCATCGTGATCGAGCTGAGGTTGCAGGGGTCCCCGCGCTGCACGAAAAGGCTCTGCGTCGCGGAGACGGGCGTGTCGCCAGGGAAAACCGCGGTGCGGGGACTTAATGTGCGTGAAAGATCGTAGAACATAAGACGCCAGCCGAAGCTCCTTTCAGAACGCAGCGCCCGAAGACTGGGCTTTTGCGCCTGACTATACCACAGCCGGCGCCGGCTGTCCACGAAACGAAGCCCTCCAATGCCTTCTGATACGGCCCATTTGCACCTTTTCGTTTGGCGCGTGGTGTTGAATAGTGGTATACTGTGAATGAAAAAGCGACATCGCGGTTCCCCCAATCCAATGCCTGCCATGTAACGAGTATTTAGCCGCGTGCATCGCGGCGCCTATCTTTTCAAAGGTGTAGGAGGCGATTTTTCGTCATGAAAGACCGAGTGCGTGAAATTCTCAGTTGGTATTCAAGCGACAACCCTGGCGTCAAGACAAACCTGGCGCGCATGCTCAACCATGGCCGCCTGGGCGGCACAGGCAAGCTGGTCATCCTGCCGGTTGACCAGGGCTTCGAGCACGGGCCGGCGCGCAGCTTTGCGCCCAATCCGCCCGGTTACAGCCCGCTCTACCATTTCCAGTTGGCGGTTGATGCCGGCCTGAACGCCTATGCAGCGCCGTTGGGCTTCCTGGAAGCCGGCGCGGCCGAATACGCGGGCGATGTGCCGCTGATCCTCAAAGCCAATAATCACGACATGCTGCACGGCGAGACCGACCCCATCTCCGCCGTGACTGCGAGCGTGGATGACGCCCTGCGCCTGGGCTGCGTGGGCATTGGATTCACCATCTATCCTGGCTCCGTTTACCGCAACACGATGTACGAACAGCTGCGCGAATTGGCGGCCGAAGCCAAGGCCGTGGGCCTGGTCGTGGTGGTTTGGTCTTATCCACGCGGCGGCGACCTGAGCAAACAGGGCGAAACCGCGTTGGACGTAGACGCCTATGCGGCGCAGATTGCCTGCCAGTTGGGCGCACACATCGTCAAGGTCAAACTGCCCAGCGACTACCTGGAGCAGCCGGAAGCCAAGAAGGTCTACGAGAAGTATGGAATTCCGCGCGCCACGCTGACCGAGCGCGTACGCCACATCGTGCAGAGCGCGTTCGATGGTCGTCGTGTGGTCATCTTCTCCGGCGGCGCCAAGTCGGGAGACGAGCAAGTCTTCGACGAAGTGCGCGCCATTCGCGACGGCGGCGGCTTCGGCTCCATCATGGGCCGCAACGCGTTCCAACGCACGCCCGACGAGGCGCTCAAGTTCCTCGACACCATTGTCAAGCTGTACGCGGGCGAAATCGCCTAAACGTCGTCTTTGCTGCGATAGCTCAAGCAAACGGAGGGGCAAGGCGACTGGCAACAGTCTCACCTTGCCTTTTCGTTTCACCGGGCAACCATCGTGCGTTATTGAGGATGCGCCACCATGTCAATCGGCATTGTTCCTTCGATCCTTTCCGCTGACTTTACCCGCCTGGGCGAACAGGTGCGCGAGGCCGAAGCGGCCGGCTGCGCCCGCATCCAGGTGGATGTGATGGACGGCCACTTCGTCCCGAACATCACGATGGGCCCGCTCGTCGTCGAAGCCGTGCGTCGTTCCTGCAGCGTTCCCATCGAAGCCCATCTGATGATTACGCAGCCGGAGCGCTACGTGGCCGATTTTGCGCAGGCCGGCGCGGATGTCATCATCGTGCATCTCGAAGCCGCGCCGCATCTGCATCGGCTCTTGCAGCAGATCAAGGGGCTGGGCAAACAGGCCGGCGTCGCGCTCAATCCGGCAACCCCGGCCATTCTGCTTGACGAGGTGTGGGATTTGCTCGACCTGGTGCTGGTGATGACCGTCAACCCCGGTTTCGGCGGGCAAGCCTTCATCCCCACCACCTTGCCGAAGCTGGCCGCGGTGCGCCGCCAGGTCAACGAGCGCGGCCTGGCTTGCGACATCGAAGTGGACGGCGGCATCGGCCCGCAGACGCTCGGCCTGGTCGCCGCGGCTGGCGCCAATCTCGCCGTCGCGGGGTCGGCGGTGTTCAACCAGGCGCGTTCGGTTCGGGAGAACCTAAGACAACTGAAAGATCTGGCATAGATTCAAGGAACCAATCGAAACAATGAGCCCCAGAGTTTTCCGTGATGAAACAGCGACAACCTGGTACGACATAGGGTTTCCTCTATCTGCCTACATCTTTCCACACGAAACACTCCTTCAGGATGTTCGTTTCGATGATACTTATATTCATCTGCACATGACCGACGGGCGCAGACTATCTGTGCCTCTACAGTGGATTCCTACCCTGTACCATGCACACCCTGCTGAGCGGGAGAAGTTCGAAATCAGCCCCAATCGAAAGATGGTGGTTTGGGACCCAGACAAATGCGCTATCAATGATGAGCTGCGGATTGATGACTATCTGATCGCACGTCTACGATGAACATTTGCATCCTGATACCGGGTTATACGGACTCGACCTCACTCACCAAAGACGTGGACATTGCCTACGATGCGGCGCCGTACCTGCCTGGACACAGTTGCACCACGGTCGTGATCGAGAGGGACGCGGTTGACGCGCAGGTGGCCGCGCTGGCCGGGCAGGGCTTTGACCTCTTCCTCAACCTGTGCGACTGCACGATCTACGAAGATTGTGCGGGCCTCGATGTGTTGCTGGCCCTGGAGCGCCTGGGCGTTGCCTACACCGGCGCCAACGCGGCCTTCTTTGCCCACACTCGGCATGATCTCAAGGCCGCGTGCCTGGCGTCAGGAGTCGGGACGCCGGCCTACGCTTTTGTCGAGCGCACGAACCAAATCGAGGCGGTGGCTCATGCCTTGCGCTTCCCGCTCATCGTCAAGCACCCGGACAGCTATTGCAGCGTCGGGCTGACGCGCGACTCACGCGTGGAAACGCCAGACCAGCTTGTGCGGGAGACGGACCGCATGTTGAAGGCGTTTGGCGGCGCGCTGGTTGAGGAGTTCATCGAAGGGCGCGAGTTGACGGTGCTGACGATTGAAGACCCGGCCGCGCCAGGGCAGCCCGTGGTCTTCCAGCCGTTGGAGTTTCTCTTTCCGGCCGGCGAAAGTTTCAAGCACTTTGATCTCAAATGGGTTGATTACCAGGGCATCACCAGCGTGCCTTGCCAGGATGCCGCGCTGAGCGCACGCCTGCAAGAGGCTGCGCGCCGCCTGTTTGCCGCGCTCAACGGGAATGGCTATGCCCGCTTCGACTTTCGCGTGGACCGCGCCGGCGAGATCTACGCCCTGGATTCCAACGCCAACTGCGGCCTCTTCTATCCGGCGGAGACGCCTGGCAGCGCGGACCTCATCTTGCAGCACGAGCCGGGCGGCTTGCCGCGCTTTGTTGACCTCTTGTTGCGCGGCGCCCTCAAACGGCGTCAGGCCGGCGAGTAAGCGTTCAGCGTTTCTCCGCCTGCAGGAGAGACAGAACGTTGTTTGGAAAGAGGATCGCGCGTCCGCTCGTGAAATCATCCCACGGACGCCAAACGGCCGTGTAAGGAGTCAGGTTATCCTCGGTGACTTCAAACCGGTCTCCACGCTGGCGCAGGGTCTGCAAGTCGCCCAGAGTAACCGCATAAATCTGGCAGATTTCGTGGCCGGTCTGACCCAAATTCATGAATATATTCTCCACCGTGCCCAGGTAGCGCGCCTGCGTCACGGTCACCCCCAGTTCTTCGGCCAGTTCGCGGCGCAAGGCCGCCTCGCTCGGCTCGCCGAACTCGATGCCGCCGCCAATCAAGCGGCAGATGCGCGCATCTCCAGGAACCTCATCCTTCACCTTCATCACCAGCACGTCGTCGCCATGGCGAATGTAGGCCAACGCCAGGGCGCGAATGTTACCTGTCATGAGTAGCGCCTCCCAGTTGACGCGCCCTGGCGCGGGTCTATTCGCTCCACACCAGGTCCTTGCGCGCAAAGAGCCAATCGGCGACAATGAAGCAAACGAGCGCATAGCCCAGCACGAGCAGCGCGGCCTGCACCAGGTTTGCGCTGGTGAACGGCGTCAACGCGGTCGAGATCGGATCAAGGATGCGCTGCCAAAGGCCGAGCAGGAAGGTTTGATGCGCCTGCGTCAGCTCGAACTGGTAATCGTAGATGGCCGCAAACGCTGCGACCAGCGCGTAAACGATGATGTGCGAGCTGCCCCGGCTGGACAGGTTGGTCAGCAGCAAGCCGAAGAAGCTGGCAAAGAGGAAGAGGCAGGGCCAGATCAGGGCCAACAGCAGCCACTCACGCCCGGTCAGCGGGGTGGCGAACTTGTGCTGCAGCAGGGCCATGCCGGTAATGAGGCCGCTGAGGATGAGGGTGAGCGCCAGCGCGGTCAAGACCACGGCCAGCAGCAGCTCACTGCGCTGGTGCAAGCGCGCGATGAAGGGGAAGGTCGCCGCGCGGTTGAAGCGGCCGGCCAGCAGCAGAACGCTGACGATCGCAATTACAATCATCGCGACCGGCGTCACCGTGGCGAAATAGGCTGGCGTGGCGCCGTATTGAAAGGCGATGCCATAGAAAGTGAGCGCCAGGGCGAGGGGAACAAAGCTCTGCCAGGAGCGGAAGAAGTCCTTGGTGATGAACCAGGCCAGGGTCAAAATACGGCTCATGGACGAATCGCCTCCAGGTAAATCTCCTCCAGGTTCGCCTGCTGCTGCACCAATCCTTGCACATCCAGCCCGGCATCGAGAAGCAGGCGCAGGACAGCCGTCTTGTGCGCGATGGCTGCGCCCACCAGGGTGATGCAGTTGCCCTCCACGGCGATATCTGGCGCCAGGCCGCGCAGCGCGGTCAGCAGGTCGGCATGGGGGGCATCCAGTACATGGGCATCCACCTTGATCTGTACGTGCGGCTCGGCCAACAGCACGCTGTTGAGCGTGCCGATGCGCGTCACGCGGCCGGCGCTGAGGATGGCCACATGGCTGCAAAGCTGCGCCACTTCGTTCAACTGATGGGTGCTCAGCACGACGGTCTTGCCAGCCTGCTGCAGCGACAGGATCAAGTTGCGCATTTGCACTTGCCCGGCTGGGTCTAGCCCGGCCGCCGGCTCGTCGAGCAGGAGCAAGGCCGGGTCGCCAATCAGCGCCTGGGCCACGGCCAGGCGTTGGCGCATCCCTTTGGAGCAGGTGCGAATACGCCGGCCCGCCATATCGCTGAGGCCCACGGTGTGCAGAG
>JBGAVB010000066.1:0-9640 GCA_044228345.1 Anaerolineae bacterium
GCCTCGACCGCGTTCCAGGCGATGAACCAGCAGAAGATCGCGAGCAGAATGTACATGCCATTCGGATTGTCGCCGCGGCTGACGTCACGCAGGCTGTCCCACACCCCAGGTGCCACGACTTCGTTGGCAGCCGCAGGCGCCGCGGGTTCACGCACGAAGGCCAGCACGACGCCGATGGCAATCAGCAGCAGCAGCGCGCCGACGATGAATGGCAGGGGCACGCCCAGCTTGAACAGGGCGCCGCCGCCAAACAGGGCGAGCGCGCCGCCGACGCCGCCCATCAGGTTGATGACGCCGTTGGCCTTGCTGCGCTGCTCGGCCGGATACAAGTCGCCCAGGTAGGCCACGGTGGGCGAGCGGAAGAGCGCCATGCCGACGTTGGTGCCGAGGATGGCGAGGGCCAGGAGGGCAAAGTTGGTGCGCACAAAGGGCACCAGGATGAAGAAGACCGCGGCCAGCGGCGCGCCGGCCATCAGCCAGGGTTTGCGCCGGCCCCAGCGGCTGCGCGTACGGTCGCTGCGCGCCCCCACCCAGGGCTGGACGAACATGTTAATCAGGTTATCCCACGTCAGAATAAAGCCAACAACGAGGGCCGAAAGCCCCAGGTCTTCCAGGAAGGGCGGGATCAGGCTGTTGAACAGCGGCCAGATGACACTGATGCCCAAAAAACCGAAGCCGAGCACAAACGTTTTCTTCCAGTCGAACTTCATGGCGCGCCTCCCTCAGCCAGATACGATTCTGCTATTTGCACGAACCGTTCAGCAAACGTCATTAGTCGGTCCGCATGCGGCCGCTCAATGACAGACACCGCTTGATAGTCGCCTAACTGCCGTTTGTCAAAACCTTCGCGCAACCAGTTGTGCATTTCTGACGGCAGCTCCCTGGTTTTGGCGAAATGCTGACCAAAGGCGCCGATGACGCCAGCATGGCTTGAAAAGGTCAATCCTTTTCGTAGCAACAGCGCTTCTGCGCAGAAAAACATGGCATAATAGAGTCGCGAAACGGCCGAATCATAATCGTCGTTTTCAATCAATAGCACGGCTGAAGCAATGAATCGTTCGGCTTTTGCAAGCAAAGCCCTTTCCTGGGATGTCACAAAGCCACTCCTTCGCGACGAATGTTCAGGAATAGGGGGCTGCGCTGTTGTTCGAACCAGGCGAGCGAAACAGGGAATGTCGAGATGAGGAGATCGTGACGCAGGCAAATCTCAGAAACAGCCGGACTTAGACGTTCGATTTCGGTGGCAGGATTGGCGTCATCATTTAGCACAACCATCAGATCAACATCCGACGCCGGGGTCGCTGTCCCGCGTGCGTACGAGCCATAGAGGACTAGTTGGCTGAGCCGGGCGCCATACATCTCAATTAACGCTTGTTTTACTTCTCGAAGCGCAACGGCTATTACGTTTGGCAGCTCTGGCGGCTTGCGAGCCTTGTCAGCCACAATTCACACTCCTTGATCATGATCCCTGCATTTCATTGTAATGGCTGCCGCCGGTTTCGCAAATTGGGTGGAGATCAAACCCTCGATTTGAGGGTTTGGTTAGGAAAACAGACTGTTGTACAGCCGGGGCAGCTCCGCCACCATGGCGCGCGCGCCGCGTTGACGCATATCCGCGCTTGCCAGGCGCAGCAGGCTGACCTGGTCCAGATCAGGCTCCACCAACACGTCGGCCGAATGTGGATCGTCGCCCGCGCGCAGGAGCAGCCAGGAGAGGGCAGCGATGCCCTGCCAGAGCGTGCTGCGCGGAAGGGCACGCGGCGGCGGAAAACAGTTCACCGCAATGACGACATCGGCCCCCAACTGGCGCGCCACGGATATGGGGAGGTTGTTGGTGACTCCGCCGTCAACGAGCAGACGTCCGTCCAGCATCAGCGGTTCAACCATGCCAGGCACGGATGAACTGGCGCGCACGGCCGGCGCCAGCGGCCCGTGCTGGAAGATGACCGGCTTGCCGCTCATCAGGTCGCTGGCGACCACGATCAACGGCGTCTTGAGCTGCTCGAAGGTGGTGACGCCGGCGCTCTGTTCCACCCAGCGCTCCAGGCGCGCAAACGTGACGCCGAAGCCGCCGCCGCGCGAGGGGCGCAGCGGCCGCGCAATGCGGTCCCAGCGCATCAACTCGGACACTTGCCGCACCTGCTCGTGGCTCCCACTGGCGCAGTAGGCCGCGCCGACCATGGCCCCGGCGCTGACGCCAACCACAAAATCAATGGGGATGCCCTGGCCGTCGAGCACCTCCAAGACGCCGATGTGGGCGAGGCCGCGGGCCACGCCGCCGCCCAAGACCAGCCCAATGCGTTTGTTACTTGACCAATTCATCGTTTTTCGACCCGACCTGCGTCAATCTGCGTCCTGCTCATCTCCCTGAACCGCTTACTTACCTGCTACCACAGTGCGGCTACGGCTTCGGGCAGGTCCAGTTCCGTCAGTTTCTCTGGCAGCGGCTTGCCGGTCTCCCAATCCCAGCCGCGCGCCTGGTAGTAGAGCGGCAGCATCATCTCAAAATCGAGGCTGTTACCTTCGGTGTTGCTCTTGACCAGCGGCGTGCGCAGCAGTTTGGGCAGCGTGTCGTCGGCGCGCGTGGCGCCCAGGCGGCAGTTGAGCGCGCGCTTGAGGTTGGTGATGCGCGCGCCCGTGCGCGTGATCCAGGCATAGTCTGCTTCGATGCCGGCGATGGTGCGCAGCAGGCTGACCAGGTTATCAACCTGCGGGTCCTCGAAATGACAGATGATGGCGCTGTTGGTGAAGCTGCGAAAGTCCATCGTGGCTGCGGCCATCACCGCCTGCGCCTCGCTCTGCTCAAAGCGGTCGAGCAAGTCCAGGCCAAGTTCGGGAATGATGCGCCCGCGCCCCACTTCGTAGCAGTCGCCTGACATGTGGTCCGCGCCGCGGTTGCCGGTGGCATAGACCAGGCCCTGGCCCATGAACGCCCGCGGGTCGTGGAACGGCGCTTCCAGGTTTTTGACCTGCACGGCCAGTTCAGGCACGCCAAAGTGCGTCGCCAGGGCCAGCGCACCTTCCGCAGCGATGTCGCCGATGCCTTCACGCGCCCCGATCATGCGCGTCAGGCGAATGGCCGGTTCCGCGTCGCCCCAGGGCAACGCCATGCCGATTTGCTCGGCGCTGACGATTCCTTCATTGTAAAGGTAGTAGAGCAGCCCGATGGTGTTGGCGGTGGAGATGGTGTCCATGCCCAACTGGTTACAGATGTGCCCAGCCATGCCGGCGGCCTGCATGTCAGGCGAGTCCAGGTTGGTGGTGAAGCCGGCAACCGTTTCGTATTCCGGCCCATCCACCAGCGGCTCCTGGTACTTGTCCAGGTGAACTTCACGGTTGCAGGCGATGGGGCAGCGGAAGCAGGCCAGGTGGCGGGTGAGCATGGTTTCGGCCATCGTGCTCATGTTGACGTTGTCTTCCAGGTGCGCGGATTCGCCGGCCGTGTAATAGCGCCGCGGCACATCGCCGTACATGAAACCGGCATCCAGGCTGAGCACCGTTCCGCCCACGCGCAGCGCCTGCGTGAAGAGGTCTTCGATGACGAAGTTCATCGTGCGCCGCAGCGTTTCTTTGAACTCTTTGGGATCGGCCAACGGGATTTCTGCGCGACCGTAGGCGGCAATGGCCTTGAGCTTCTTGCTGCCCATGACCGCGCCCAGGCCGGTGCGCGCGGCACAGCGGCCGTGGTCATTCATCACCGCCGCGAATTTGACCAGCCGTTCGCCCGCGGGGCCAATACAGGCCACGCGCGCCTTGGGCTGGCTGATCTCGGCCTTGACCCGTTCTTGCACGGCGTAGCTGTCGAGACCCCACAGGTGGCTGGCGTCGTGCAGCTGCGCTTCGCCGTTGACGATGCTCAGGAAGACCGGCGACTGTGCCTGGCCTGTGATGATGATGCCGTCAAAGCCGGCCTGGCGCATGGCCGGGCCAAAGAAACCGCCGCTGTTGCCCTCGCCGGTCAGCCGCGTGGCCGGTGAGCGCGTCACCACGCTGAAGCGGCCCGCGGCCGGCGTCGTGGTGCCCACGAAGGGACCGGTCATGAAGATGAGCGGATTGTCCGGCCCCAAGGGGTCGGTGTCAGCGGTGACATAATCCCACAGATAGCGTGCGCCCAGGCCGCTGCCGCCCAGGAAACGGCGCGCGTAGTCTTCATTGAGCGGCTCAACCCAGGTGCGCGGCTGCGTCAAATCAACACGCAGGATTTGGCCAAGATAGCCAGGGAGGGTGGTCATACGAGTGTCCTCGTTTTCGTCAGGCGCTGCCCAGATTGCACAATCGGCAGCGAATTTTCGCCACGGGGCAGGTCATCCCGCCGCGGCCTGGCGACGATCTCCGTTGCCACGCCGCAGCGGTTTCAGGCGGTCGTGCGTCACTGCTGAGGCATCCTGCGCCGAGTGCCGCCGCGGCATGAATTCGGGCCGAAAGGGCGTTCCGCCATCGCGTCCACGCAGGTTGGACGCCGGGCGCTGCGCCCATCAGGCGCGATTTCAATCGCTCGCTTGCGACGGCGCACCGCCTGAGCAGTGTGGCGCGCGTTCAAAAGTCAATCGGCGTGCCGTCGAAGGTGTAGCGCAGGAGTTTGGCGGTGTCAGCCTGATTGGGCACACGGGAAGACATCGTCACCGAGGTGTCGCCTTCCACCAAGACCACCATGCGGCTGATCTCACTGTCGTACGTCGCGGGGTCAATGCCCATCTCGCGCCCAGACAGCGGCAAGCCGATCTGGCGCTCCAGGTCACGGATTGCAGCCGCCAGGCTGGCCGCGCCCTGCGCTTCATCTGCGGCCGGCAGGTTCAGGAAGCGCGCAATGTCCGCGTAGCGGGTCGGGTCCTGGCCGCGCACGCAGTATTCGATGGTGTAGGGCAGGTACATGCCCACGCTGCGGCCGTGCGGGATATGGAAGCTGGCGCCGAGCGTGTGGCCCAGCGAGTGGGCCAGGGCAGCCTGCGCGTTGCCAAAGGCCATGCCCGCGATGGTGGCGGCGTTGTGCATGCGCTCGCGCGCCTCCATGTCCCTGGCGCCCTGGCTGACCGCGATCGGCAGGTAGCTGAACACCAGTTGGATGGCCTTCAGCGCGAGGCCGTCGGAGAAATCGTTGTGCCAGGAGCTGGTGTAGGCCTCGATCGCGTGGGTGAGCACATCAATGCCGGTGTCCGCGGTGACGCGGGCCGGCAGATTGGCGGTCAGCGCTGGGTCCACGATCGCCAGGTCAGGCAGAATCTCGCGCGAGGCCAGGCCGAGCTTACGCCGCTCCTCCACATCGGTCAGCACCGTGGCCCAGGTTGCTTCCGAGCCGGTGCCGCTGGTGGTGGGGATGGCGATCAAGCGCGCCTTGCTGCGCAGGCCGATGGGCACGATCGGGTTGATCGCGGCCGGTTCAATATCAGGATATTCGTATAGAATCCACATGGCCTTGGCCGCGTCCATGGCGCTGCCGCCGCCCAGGCCGATGATCCAATCGGGTTCAAACTCCAGCATGGCTGCCGCGCCTTTGCGCACCGTTTGCAGCGAAGGCTCTGGCTCCACGTCCGAAAAGACGGCGGCGGGGATGCCGGCGTCGTTCAACTGCGCGATGACGAGCTCAGGATAGCCCAGCTTTGCCAGCATGGCGTCGGTCACGATGAAGGCGCGCTGGCCCTGCAACTGGCCGAGGTAGCTGAGGGCATCCTCGCCGTAGACGATCTCTGGCGCTTTGAAAAACCACATAACCGCCTCCTACCTGCTGCGCATGGGAACCAGGCCGGCGAGACGCGGCTGCCTCTCGCCCGGCCAGCGCCCGTTACACCTCGTCGGGATACTGCGTGGGGATGAAGGTCGTGCAGCGCACCAGTTCATTGGCCGCCTTGACCGACTTCATGATCTTGAGCATGTTGCCTTGCAGTTTGAGCTTGCGCGTGACCAGGGCCTGAATGGGGTCAATTTTGCGGCCAATGACCTGTTTCCAGGCGGCCAGCGGCGCGGCAATGACAAATTCTGGGGTCTTGACCGAGCGATCGGCCACCATGCCGGCGTCGCGGCATTTGCCGTGCCACAGGTCAAGGTACATCACCTCTTCCTTGACGACGCCCTGGCCCGGATCCACAATAAAATAGAAGTCGCCTTCCCACGTCGCCGCGGCTTCTGCGTAATCGTGACTCTGGTTTAGTTCCACCTGCAACTGCTTGGCCCATTCCTCGCTGGGAAACGGAAGTTTCATTGCTCGCTACTCCTTTATCTGATCCAATGGACGCAGTGCAAAGATGACGCACTGCGATATAAGCATTGTAACATGCTTTGCGCCTGCTGACAAAGCACAGAGGCGCATTGGCGGGCGGGACGTCCGCACTCCCAGCGACGGTCGTTGGTCACGCGCACAACCCGGTTCGCCAAGACATCCATGTCCCCGTAAGTTCACGACTCCGGCGTGACGGCGGTCGTTTTTCAGACACGACGGCAAGTCCACGCGTCGTCGTCATCGTAGGTCACATCTCCGGTGTGACGACGCTCGTCATGCCGGCGACGATGGCTACCAGAAGACTTTTCGGTTATTGGGGACGGCTCATTCCAAATCGTCCCGATTGAATGACGTGAGCGAATCAGGCAATGTCCATCCCCATTGTTCTGGGTAGAACCCTCTTGATTTCCATGCCGAGAAACTACTGTGCGGCCAGTCCTCGGGGCGAGTTACGTATCCATGCTTCACCGGGTTGTAGTGAATGTAGTTGACGTGATTCTCGAAGTCCTCATCATCACGAATGATGTGATCCTGAAAGCGCTTTTGCCAAAACTTCATCCTCCCATCAATTCCCAGCGTGTCTTTGTGCGCATGGGTGAAGTACGATTTTGCCGATTGCATGATCGTGCTGAAACTGCTGGCGCCATTCGGCCTGATCAGCAGGTGCATGTGATCGGCCAAGAACACATAAGCAAGCATGATAAACGAGTGCAGTTTCTTTGTGTTGCGCAGTGTTTCGAGGAACAGGTTCAAGGTTGGTTCGTGAGCAAACATGGGCTCGCGCTCCTGGACGACATTGGTAATGAAAACAATGGAGTCGGGTACGTAATAGCGTCGAAAGTTCTTAGGGTATACTTGCCCCATCATGCAGGATCACGTCACGCCGGCGGCGATAATTGACGGCGAGACGGGGGTTGTGTTGGGCACATGGACACGCTGCTTTACGGCTTGCGCCCAAAGTTTTTGACGGGCACATTGTATTTTGGCACGTAGCAGGCGTCAAATGCTTTGGTTTTATCCTGATCACGTCTGGTCACGCCGGAGGCGATGACCTACGAGGGAGGGTGTTGTGTGGTGATGGGTGTGACCGTCACGCCGGAGGCGATGACCTACGAGGGAGGGTGTTGTGTGGTGATGGGTGTGACCGTCAGCCGGAGGCGATGACCTACGAGGGGGTTGTTGTGTGGAGGCACGTTTGGTTGTCACGCCGGAGGCGATGACCTACGAGGGGGATCGTCGGCTCGTGATACGTGCGGATGTCACGCTGGAGGCGATGACCTACGAAGGAGGTTGTTGGATGGTGAGACGTGTGACCGTCACGCCGGAGGCGATGACCTACGAGGGGGGGTGTTATGCGGTGTGGCGTCTGCCTTCCTGGTGGCTTGTTCATTCTTGCGCCATCGCCTATATGATGAGCGTTAGCTCGTGAACCCCACCATCCTGAGGAGCGTACCCGATGTCTCTGCAACCTGGCACGATTCTGGAAAACCGTTACCGCGTCGAATCCCTGCTCGGCCAGGGCGGGATGGGCGCGGTCTACAAGGCATTCGACCAGCGCCTGCGCATGGCGGTGGCGCTGAAGGAAAACAGCCTGGTGACGCTCGACGCCCGCGCGCAGTTCGAGCGCGAGGCGCTGACGCTGGCGCGGCTGCACCACAGCAATCTGCCCACGGTGACCGACCACTTCACCACGGCCGACGGTGCGCAGTACCTGGTGATGACCTTCATCGAAGGCATCAACCTGGCCGAGCTGCTGGCCGCGCACGGACGTCAATCGCCGGCCGACGTGGGGAGCTGGCTGGGGCAGGTGTGCGACGCCTTGACCTACCTCCACAGCCAGAACCCGCCCATCATCCACCGCGACATCAAACCGCAGAACATCAAGATCACGCCAGAGGGGCACGCCTTCCTGGTGGACTTTGGCCTGAGCAAAGTTGGTTCCGCCTACCAGAGCACGGCCAGCGGCGCGTTGGGCGTGACTGCGGGCTATGCGCCGCTGGAGCAGTACGGCAGTGCGCACACCGATCAGCGCACCGATGTGTACGCGCTGACCGCCACCCTGTACGCGATGTTGACCGGCGAACCGCCGCCGGAGAGCGTCAGGCGTGCGGTGGGGACGGCCACGTTGACTCCGCCGCGCGCCCTGAATCCCACCCTCAGCCTGGCGCTGGATCGGGCGCTGCTGCACGGCCTGGAAACTCAGCCGACGAACCGGCCGGCGACCGTGGCTGCGCTGCGCCAGGAGCTGGAGGCGGGTCTGGGCGCGGCCAAACCGGCCCCACCTGCGCCCCGACCGCCGGTGGCTCCACCCACGCAGGTCATCCCGCGGCCAGCGCCTGTGCCTCGACCGGCGTCGTCACCGGCCAGGCGGGGGCGTGGTTTGCCGGGCTGGACATTGATCGGATTGGGGGCGGCGGTCGTGGTGCTGCTGATCCTGGGGGTAGCCACCGCGGGCCGCGGCGGCCCACCCACAGCCGCGACTGTGGTGGCCGCTAAACCGACCGCCACCCCCACGACGCGGGCGACGGCGACATCAAAAGCCACTGTGCCTCCGCTGACGGCGATGCCGCTGCCGAAGGATCCGGATACGCCCACGCCGAACCCAGCGCCAAGCGGTGGAACCACGCGCACGCGTGCAGTTGATGGGGCGGAGATGGTCTGGGTGCCGGCGGGCGAATTTACGATGGGGTTGGCGGACAGCGACAGCCAGGCGTATGACAATGAGAAGCCGCAGCACCAGGTTACATTGGATGGATTCTGGATTGATCGCACGAAAGTTACGAATGTGCAGTACCGGAAGTTCGTGGAGGCCGGGGGTTACAATCAGCAGCAATACTGGACCGAAGCGGGGTGGGCGTGGAAGGGGCAGAACAGCGCCACACAGCCGGCTTGCTGGGGCGATGGTAATTACAATCAGGCTCAGCAGCCGGTGGTGTGTGTGAGTTGGTATGAGGCCTATGCCTATGCGCGCTGGGCCGGGGGTCGCTTGCCGAGCGAAGCGGAATGGGAGAAAGCAGCGCGGGGTACAGACGGGCGGATTTATCCCTGGGGGGACACGTGGGATGGCACGCGTGTAAATTTTTGCGATCAGCAGTGTGAGTATGACTGGAAAGATGCGAGTGCGAATGATGGGTATAGGGCTACGGCGCCGGTGGGGAGTTATGCGAATGGAGTGAGTCCTTACGGAGCGATGGACCTGGCGGGGAATGTGTGGGAATGGACCAGCAGCGCCTGGGGGAAGAGCAGCGACAAGCCTGATTTCGCATATCCATACAACCCTGGGGATGGGCGAGAAGACCAGGGTAGAACAGATGTTCGTCGTGTCCTGCGGGGCGGGAGTTGGCACTTTGAAGCGAGGAATGTGCGCTCCGCCCTCCGGGTCAGGGTCGGCCCCGGCGCCCGCTTCTTCTTCGGTTTTCGGGTGGC
>JBGAVB010000067.1:0-9594 GCA_044228345.1 Anaerolineae bacterium
AGATGTGGAAGATGAGCACGCGCGCGCCAGCCAGCCGGGCCAGAGCCAGCACCCGCTGCACCGCTTCGCCTTCGGTAATGGCCGGCCGGCTGACGGGATGCCAGCGCGGTTCCACCTGGCCTGCATCCACGAAGCGCCGCGTCAACGTCTGAATGACCGGCCAGTTTTCGGCATGCACCACGGCCAAACCATCCACCGCGGCCACGGCTTCCAGCGCCAGCAGCAGAGCGTCGTCGGGCAGGTAGTAGCCCGGATAGGCGGTATAGAGCTTGAAGGAGTAGCAGCCGGCCTCGCGTGCTCGTGGCACTTCCTCGCGCCAGGCCGGGCGCGCAGCAATCATGGGGCCGGTCAAGGTCATGTGCAGGCCGTAGTCAATCACGGCGCGACCCTCGGCCTCGCCGCGGCGTTCGGCCAACGCTGCCAACAGCGGTTGATCCGGGCGGGGATCCACGAAGTCTACAATGCTGGTCACGCCGCCGTACGCGGCGGCCAGGGTGCCCTGGTAAAAATCATCGGCCGTGCGGCCATAGGAGGTGTGCAGACTCAGATGGACATGGCCGTCCACCGCGCCCGGCAGGACATAGAGGCCATCCGCATCGAGCGTGCGCCGGCCGCGAAGGCCATGACCGATGGCGGCGATCTTCTCGCCATCAATCGCCACGTCGGCTGTCAGTTCATGGGTGGCCGTGATGACGCGGCCCGCGCGAATCACCAAATCGTAGGGCATCAACGTACCTCGCCGTATCCTGTCACGATGCTGGGGGCGACCCAAGCTTCGTCGTGAGCGGCTTGACCGAGCTCGCCGAGGTCTCAGCCGAACGGTCGCTGCAACGATTACGCAGCCGCCCCTGCGGCGGCTGCGGCTGGACGCCGGCGCGTTGGCTCTATGCCGACTCCACGCGCAGGCCGTCCCAGCCAACGATGCGCGCCAATTCGGCCTGCAGCGCCGGGCTGCAGGTGGTGGGATCGTTGGGAAAATCGAGCATCATGCGCTGCGCACCCTGGGTCAGATAGAGCACAAAATGGTCCCGGCTCTGAGCGTCCCGGTGACGCCGCATAACATCGTAAATCTGTCCCAAGCGTCGTTTGTCCTCTTCCGCGCTGCTGCTGCGCAAAACGGTCACATGCACCTTGCGCAGGGGAGGCGCTTCGGTTGCTGCATCCACCAGGGTTGCTGCATCCGCCAGCTCACGCCCCCCGTCGTACAGCGTCATCGGCGCGTCCGCAATCACCCGCGCCGGCGCTGCCGTCACCGCCGGCGCAGCCGCAATGGCCTGTGGAACGCTGAGCGGCGCCTGCGGCGCGGCTGGTGTGTGCGCAGTCTCTTTGCCGTTGAATACCGCCGACGGAGCGGAAGTAGATGCAATCTCCTGGCTGCGAGGCGGCGCTGCTGGCTCAGGGGCGGCCTGCCAGCCATTGTCGTCGTCATCCTCGTCGGCCATCAGCAGCGTGGGCGCGTCCTCGTCTTCCTCTTCATCGCCGCCCGCGTCGCCGAAGTTGTACCAGGCGCCGGCGATCGGCCCGCCGCCAACCTTCTCGCGCGGCAAGGGCGCGATCGCGTCGGGACGGCTGGGGCCAAACTGGGCGTCGTACACTTTGCCATTGCCGGTCGCGCTCGCCGCACGGCTCGCCTGGCCCGGCGGCCGCACCGCGGCGCCGTCCAGCAAGATCTTCGCCCGATCCACATAGTCCTGCACCACGTCCACCAAAATGCTGACCCGGCCGCCGTCGCGCGCATCCACCTTGCCGCGCACCAGCACGACCTTCTCCAGCGCCAGGCGGTCGCGCACCTCGGCATAGAAGCCCATCGGCTCGCCCTTCTTGGTGACGATCTGCTTGATCTCGGTCAACATGCCGATCAGGAGCAGCGACTGGCCGGCCCTGGTCGCGTCCACGGCGCCGCATTGGCAGGTGACCAGGTCGCTGACATCCACCGTGATCTGCTGCAGTGGATGCGACGAGGCGTAGACGCCTAGCAGCTCCTTTTCCCAATTGAGCCGCTCGCGCGACTTGGCTGCATCCACCTTGGGCAGGCGAATCTTGGTCATGGCCTGGCCTGCGCCGCTGCTCTTGCCGCTGAAGATGTCGAAGATGCTCATCTGGCCCACCTCTTTGGCTTCGTGCGCGGCTGCGCTCTCGCCCATCATGCCATCTACGGCCGCCAGCAGTTGCGCGCGCTCGCCAAAGTCATCCAGCGCGCCGACTTTGATCAAGCACTCCAACGGTCGCCGCGTCACCTTGCGCAGGTCGACGCGCTGGCACAAATCCTCCAGCGACTTGAACGGTCCGCCGGCCTGCCGCGCCTCCAGGATCGTCTCCACCGGCCCTTCGCCCACGTTCTTGACGGCCGCCAGGCCAAAGCGAATCGCCGCGCCGCGTGGAATGGGGAAGTGGTAGGCGATGTGCGTATCGTGGCCCACGGGCGGCGGCGTATCGGCCGGCCGCTGCTCGATGGTGAAATCGAGACCGCTGGCGTTCAGCGCCGGCGACAGCACCTCGATGCCCATGCGGCGGCACTCGGTGATGAAATTGGTCACCTTGTCGCTCTTGTCGCGCTCCACCAGGAGCTGCGCGGCCATGAATTCCAGCGGATAGTGCGCCTTCAGGTACGCCGTCTGCACGCAGATCACCGCATAGTCGGCCGCGTGCGCGCGGTTGAAGCCATAGCGCGCAAAGCCCTCCAGCGCGTCCCAAATCTTGTCGGCCTCCTCATGCGTCAACCCCGAGGTGCGAGCACTGCCCTGGGCAAACTTGGCGCGCTCCTTCTCGATCACGTCCGCCTTCTTCTTGGAGATCGCGCGGCGCACCAGGTCTGCCTCACCGGCCGTGTAGCCCGCCACCAGGGTCAGCAACTGAATGATCTGCTCCTGATAGATGCAGACTCCGTAAGTCTCACCCAGAATTGGTTCGAGTGCGGCATGGACGTACTCCGGCTTCTTGCGGCCATGCAGGCAGGCGATGTACTCTGGGATGAAGTCCATGGGGCCGGGGCGATAGAGGGAAATCGCGGCGACGATGTTGTTGAACTCGTGCGGCTGCATTTCCGTCAAGACGCGGCGCATGCCCGCGCCTTCCACCTGGAAAACGCCGGCCACTTCACCGCTGGCGAGCAGCTTGTACGATTCTACGTCGTCAAGCGGAATGTTGTCCAGCGTGTAGCGCACGCCGTGGCGCTCGGCAATCAACCGCGTGGCCTCGCGCATGACGCTGAGCGTGGAAAGGCCGAGGAAATCCACCTTGAGCAGGCCGATGGACTCCAGCACTGGAAACTCATACTGCGTCACCATCTTGGTGATGGCTGACTTCTGCGGACGCATGAGCGGCGTGTAGTGAATCAGCGGCTTGTCGGCCACGATGACGGCCGCGGCGTGAATGGAGGCATGGCGCGCCACGCCTTCGATCAGGCTGGCGGTCTCCAGCAGTTCCCTGACCTGCGCCTGTTCATCGTAGCTCTGCTTGAGGTCGGGAATCTGCTCCAGCGCCTCTTTGATGCTGACGGGCTTGCCGGGGATGTTGGGGATCATTTTGGCGACCCGATCCACCTCCGGCAGCGGAATTTCCATCACGCGGCCCACGTCGCGCACCGCAGCGCGCGCCTTCATACGGCCAAAGGTGACAATCTGCGCGACTTGATCCTCGCCGTAGCGCGCGATGGTGTAGCGGATCATCTCCTCGCGCTGATCGTCTGGGAAGTCGAGGTCGAAGTCAGGCATGGTGACACGGCCTGGATTGAGGAAGCGCTCGAAGATCAGATTGTTGGGCAGTGGATCAAGGTTGGTAATGCCGGTAACATAGGCCACGACTGAACCCGCGCCAGAGCCGCGCACGTTGTACCAGATGCCGCGCTCCCTGGCGTAGCGGCAGAGGTCGCCCACGATCAGGAAATAGACATCGAAGCCCATCTCGTGGATGACTTTTAGCTCATGCTCGCAGCGGCGGCGCACGGCGGGATCGTCTGCGCGGCTGCCGTAACGCTGACGCAGGCCGATTTCAGCCAGGTGGCGCAGGAAGCTCTCGTAGTCGTGGCCGGCAGGCACAGGGAAGGGCGGCAGATGGTAATTCCGGTCCTCCACATCCACGTTGCACATGTCGGCGATCAGCAGAGAATTGGAGAGGGCGCCAGGATATGCGCCGAAGAGCTTGTCCATCTCCTCTGCGCTGCGCAGGTAGTACGAGCCATCGCTCATGCGCAGGCGCTCTTTCGCAGTCATCGCGGCGGTGGTCTGGATGCAGAGCAGTACATCGTGCGGGTTGGCATCGCGTGATTTTACATAATGAACGTCATTGGTTGCCAACAGCGGCAGGTCATACTGGCGGCTGAACTCGATCAACTGGCGATTGACCTGGTCGAGTTCGGGGATGCTGTGCTCCTGTAATTCCAGGTAGTAGCGCCCTGGCCCAAAGACATCACGATACCAGTGGACGCGTTCCACCGCCTCGCGCTCGCGGCCCTGGCTGAGCAGGTGGGGAATTTCGGAGGCCAGGCAGCCGCTCGTGCAGATCAGCCCCTGCGCGTGTTTTTCCAGGAAGGCTTTGTCAATGCGCGGGCGGTAGTAGTAACCTTCGAGCTGCGCGTGCGTGCAGACTTTGAGCAGGTTGCGGTAGCCAATTTCGTTCTCGGCCAGCAGCAGCAGGTGATGGCGCGCTTTGTCCAGCGTGGCATCGCGGCCCTCCATCGGCCGGCCGTGCTTAGTCAAGTACGCCTCCACGCCGACGATGGGCTTGATGCCTTCCTTTTTACAGGCGCGGAAGAAGTCAATGACCCCATGCATGGTGCCATGATCGGTCAGGGCCATCGCCTTCTGCCCCAGGCTGGCCGCGTGCTTGACCAGGTCATTGACCCGGCCCAGGCCATCGAGCAGCGAAAATTCGGAATGGACGTGCAGGTGAACGAACTCGGGCGCCATGAAACGAGCCTCATACCTTGCGAGATTGGTGCGGTTGCACTATACACCAGGCGTTGGATTTCATCAACATTTGCCACCCTGGCTGCCGCTGACGCCATCGCTCTCTATGAACTCAATAGTTCTCCAGCGGCGTCTCTTCATACCACCAGAAACCGTGGGTTAAGACGTAGAGGCGATCCTGGCGGCCCAGCCAGCCGCACACGCAGCCCTCGCGCCAGCGCGCGCTGCTGTCGCTTAGATACTTGAAGCCGCCAAAGAACTGCGGCGCGTAGGCCTGATAGCGAAAGCCCGCGGCGCTGACGGCCTCTTCAGGCAGCACCATCGTGTTCGTGCGCACCACCTCGTGCGGGCAAACGCCCTGCACGCTGATTGCCAGCCCGGTCTCCAGGATCAATTTTTCGCGGCGCAGCCCCTCATCATCGTCGAAGCCCAGGGCGGCCGCGTATGGCGCTTCGTAGTGCAAACCCAATTCGCCGCCCAGGCGCTGAATCTCGTGCAACTGGCGCATGGTGGTCAGGGCGAAAGGGTTGTAGTGCTGCGCATGCAGGCGTACAAAATAGCTGGCCGTTGCGCCCTGGTCGTGCTCGATCTGCGCCAGGCGCCAGGCGTTGACGACGGTGAAATCAATGTCATGGCGCAGCAGGAGGACGCGATCGGCGCCGCTTGCCTTGCCGTCGAGGAGGTCTCGAAAACTGACGCAGGCATAGCCCAATGCCTGCGCCTCGGTCAAAATTTCCTGGTAATGGGCAAACGTAAAGTTACAGTTCATGATAATCACTGACCGTCAGCGGCTGCGACCCAGTCGGAAGTGATCCGCCTGGCGCCAGGGGTTGAACGGATCGCCGGTTGGCGCGGCCGCGCTTGGGCCGCTCGCGCCAACGACCGCCTGACCTTCAAGCAGATCAGACAGCGCAGCCGCAATCAGCGCCTCATCGGGCACGGGATCGTGCGCTGGCTGCCAGTCGGCGAAATGCTCCTCGACGAAGTGCGTCGTGGCTTCGCCCGCCTGGAAGACTGGATGCCGGATAACTGCCAGCAGGAAGGGGATGTTGGTGGTAACGCCCAAGACGATGTAGTGCTCCAGCGCCCAGGCCATCTTGCCCAGGGCATCGGCGCGATTCTGGCCCCACACAATCAGCTTGGCCATCATCGGGTCGTAGTGCAGCATCACCTCTGCGCCCGTGCTGATGCCAGCGTCCACGCGTACGCCCGGCCCTACCGGCTCGACCGCGCGCAGCACTTTGCCGATGCTGGGCAGGAAGTGGTTGGCCGGGTCTTCGGCGTAGATGCGACACTCGATGGCGTGCCCGCGCTGGGTGATCTGCGCCTGGCTAAAGGGCAGCGGCTCTCCCGCAGCCACCAACAACTGCGCCTTGACCAGGTCAATCCCGGTCACCGCTTCGGTGATCGGATGTTCCACCTGCAGGCGGGTGTTCATCTCCAGGAAGTAGAAGTTGCGCCCGCGATCCACCAGGAACTCGATCGTGCCGGCGTTGGTGTAGTTGACCGCGCGCGCGGCCTGCACCGCGGCCGCGCCCATGGCCACGCGCAGCGCCGGCGTCAGTACCGGCGACGGCGTTTCTTCAATGATCTTCTGATGGCGACGCTGCACCGAGCATTCGCGCTCGAACAGGTGCACGACATTCCCATGCTGATCGCCCATCACCTGGAACTCGACATGGCGCGGTTCGGCCAGGTATTTTTCCAGGTAGATGCGGTCATCGCCAAACGCGTTCTGCGCCTCGCGCCGTGCGGATTGCAGCGCGTCCGCCAGGTCTTGCGGCCGCGCCACGATGCGGATGCCTTTGCCGCCGCCGCCGGCCGCGGCTTTGACCAGCAGCGGGAAGCCGAGCGCCTCTGCAGCCGCCAGCAGATCGGCGTCCGCTGTGCTTTCCTGGTAGCCTGGCACCATCGGTACGCCCGCCGTGCGCATGGCCGCGCGTGCAGCCGTCTTGTCGCCCAGGCGCTCGATGACCTCGGGCGTCGGGCCGATGAAGACCAGGCCCGCCTTGCGCACGGCCGCGGCAAAATCGGCGTTTTCAGACAAAAAGCCGTAGCCCGGATGAATGGCCTGGCAGCCCCGTTCCACCGCAGCCTGGATGATGGTATTTCCGCGCAGGTACGATTGGCCAGGCGCGGGCGGCCCGATGAGCACGGCTTCATCGGCCAGCGCGGTGTGCAGCGCCTGCGCGTCAGCCTCAGAATAGACAGCTACGGTGCGGATGCTCATCTCCTGGCAGGCGCGAATGAGGCGCACCGCAATCTCGCCGCGATTGGCAATTAGAACTTTTTCAAACATGCGATTTTCCCCATTGGCGTCAGTTTTCGTAGGTTCGGCCTCCTGGCCGGACGGCGTTGGCGCAGGCAAGCAGGCTCTGCCGCAGACAGCGTCGTCACGCCGGAGGCATGACCTACAATGCAAGCAAGCCACGCCTGAAACCTGCTTCAGCAGGTTTTCGACCTTTACAGACGCCGATTTCAATCGGTGGCTGCCGCAGACGGCGTCGTCACGCCGGAGGCGTGACCTGCGGTGTGGAGCGCTTGTTTCAAGCCAAAAAGCCTTTGCGGCCGGGCGTCTTGGCGTTGCGGCAGCTTTCCGTGTTAGCCCATGCCTACCGCGGCCGCTTCTTTGATGACCCGCAGGTGCGACGCGCTTGCGGGCGAAATCGTCTCGATTTTGTCATACACGTCGGCCAGACGCAGCTGGCACTGAATGGACGGGATCACCACGGTCGCGTCCAGGCCACTGCGTTCGGCAAGCAGCCAGGCGCCATCCGCCTGTCGTGTAAAATGCTCGATGCGCGCAATGTCCTGCGCCACCAAGAGATAGTCGCTCAGCGATTCCAGCGTGCGGTACTGCGCAAACTTCTCACCGCGGTCGTACGCCTCGGTTGTCTTGGACAGCACTTCGATGATGACCGTGGGGTTGAGCAGCGTATCTTCTTGATCGTCATCGAAATGGGGCGCGCCGCAGACGACCACCACATCCGGGTAGGTGTACAGCCCGGTCGCGCTGACCTTGACGCGCATATCATTACTGAAAACCTCACAAGGCCGACCTTTGAGCTGCCCAACCAACAGGTATAGGAGGTTTGGCACGATTGCGCTGTGCTTCTTGCTGGCGCCCGCCAGTGCAAAAAGCTGACCCGCGTAGTATTCGCTCTTGGTTGCGGCCTCGCGTTCATACGCCAGGTACTCCTGCGGGGTCATAAAAGGCTTCAGTTGGACGCTCATGGTTCTATCCTTGTTAGCCGGAGGCTGGAAGCCGTCCGGCTACGAGATGGAAGCCCCTGCGGGGCTGCGAAACCGCCGGGACGTAGGCCCGACAGGGCCTTGCCTTTCGTAGCCCGATCCGTTCCACGGTCGGGCGGGTCACATCCTGAATACCCCGTACGTAGTCTCCGGCACAGGGGCGTTGAGGCAGGCAGAGAGGGCCAGGCCGAGCGCGCGGCGCGTCTCTGGCGGGTCAAGGATGCCGTCGTCCCACAGCCGCGCCGTGGAGTAGTACGGGCTGCCCTCTTTTTCGTATTTGTCCATGATCGGCTGCTTGAACGCGGCCTGCTCTTCGGCGCTGAGCAGCGGCTTGCCCAGCCGCGCCAGTTGATCCTGCTTGACGGTCAGCAGCACGTTGGCGGCCTGCTCGCCGCCCATGACGCTGATGCGGCTGTTGGGCCACATCCACAGGAAACGGGGGCTGTACGCGCGTCCGCACATGCCGTAGTTGCCCGCGCCAAACGAGCCGCCGATGATGACCGTCAGCTTGGGCACGGCCGCGTTGGCGACGGCATGCACCAGCTTGGCGCCGTCTTTGGCAATGCCGCCAGCCTCGTACGCGCGGCCAACCATGAAGCCGGTGATGTTCTGCAGGAAGAGCAATGGAATGCGGCGGCTGGTGCACAGCTCAACGAAATGCGCGCCCTTGAGCGACGATTCGCTGAACAGGATGCCATTGTTCGCAACGATCCCAACGGGGTAGCCGTAGATGCGCGCAAAGCCGCAGACCAGCGTCGTGCCATAGAGGGCCTTGAACTCACGGAAGCGGCTGCCGTCCACCAGGCGGGCAATGACCTCGCGCACGTCATACGCAGTCTTGAACGTGGTTGGAATCACGCCGTACAGTTCGGCCGGATCGTAAAGCGGATCCTCCGGCGGCGCCACATCCAGGCCCACGGTCTTGGTGCTGTTGAGGGTCTCGACGATGCTGCGGCAAAGGTCCAGCGCGTGCTCGTCATCCAGTGCATAGTGGTCGGCCACGCCGGAGATGCGCGTGTGCACATCTGCGCCGCCCAGGTCCTCTGCGCTCACTTCTTCGCCCGTCGCGGCTTTGACCAAAGGTGGCCCGCCGAGGAAGATCGTGCCGGTGCCCTTGACGATGATCGTCTCATCGCTCATCGCGGGTACGTACGCGCCGCCCGCCGTGCAGGACCCCATCACCGCGGCAATCTGCGGGATGCGCGCCGCGCTCATCAGGGCCTGGTTGTAGAAGATGCGGCCAAAGTCATCCGCGTCAGGGAAGACCTCGTCCTGCATGGGCAAGAACGCGCCGCCGGAGTCTACCAGGTAGATACAGGGCAGGCGATTTTCTAGCGCCACCTGCTGGGCGCGCAGGTGCTTCTTCACCGTCAATGGGTAGTAGGTGCCGCCTTTCACCGTGGCGTCATTGGCGATGATCATGCAGGGCCGACCC
>JBGAVB010000068.1:0-9541 GCA_044228345.1 Anaerolineae bacterium
ATCCATCTCATCCATCTCTCGTATACTCAAAAGAGATGCTGAGACTTGCTTTCTTGCAGCGGATCACGACATTCTCTCTAATCAAGCGCCTCCTGGTGTTAGTTTGTGCGGGCCGACCTGTTAGCGCCCCATGACACGGATATTATACGCTTGGCGCAGAAAAACGCCTATTCGACCAGACTTTGACGAATCGTGCAAAGCATTGTATCATCCCCGCTGCGGTCATGGGGGTGGATGGGTCCCGGTGGGCTCCCCGGTCTTCAAAACCGGTGACGGGTGCTCGAAGCGGCCGTGGTGAGTTCGACTCTCACCCACTCTCGCCTCCAGCGCTTGCGTTAGATCAGCGAACGTATGTTAGCAGCTACAGGGTGGTCATTCTGCAAGCTAAAATCCGAATTGCGCAGCGATTGTAATCTATGCAGATTCAGATCAACTGGGAAGACCAGGCGCCGGAGATAGCGGCGGCGGTTGTGTATCCTTATCCGGATCTGCGCCGACTGTGGTTGCGTGTGGCGCTGACCGCATTTGCCGAGTATCCCAATCTCGATGTTGTCATTACGGATCCCGAAGGTCATGTGGTCGCCAGCCTGAGCGCGGTCGAAGTGCGCGAGCAAGAGCTGGCCTACACACTACATTTACGCCAGGCGCCGCAGCCGGCAGCCGTGTACCATGCGCATCTTCTGCTCACGCGCGGCGACACGCTGCTGCATCAAATGACCGTGGACTTTCCCCTGACTTTCGTCGAGCCGGCGAGCTGATGGCGCGACAGATCAAGCGACGCGGCTTGATCGCAGATCTTCACGTCGGTCACATTCCTCACAAGTGGAGCATCGAACGAATCCATGAATCGTGAATACCATAAATGGTACAGCCCAACGTTGAACCGAGATATGGAACTGCTCGTTTTCGGGCACAGCGGCGCGCGCATGATCGTATTCCCGACGTCGCGCGCGCGCTTCTTTGAATATGAAGACCGGGGCATGGTCGGGGCGCTTGGGGATCATATCGAGAGCGGCAATCTGCAGCTTTTCTGTGCTGACAGCGTGGATGCTGAGAGTTTCTACGCCCGCTCCGTACACCCCAGCGGGCGCATCATGCGCCATCTGCAATACGATCAATACCTGGTCCGTGAACTGCTGCCCTTTGTCTGGTGGAGAAATCCGACGCCGTTCACCATTGTCCATGGCTGCAGCTTTGGCGCCTATCATGCCGTCAACTTTGCCCTGCGCCACCCCGAACTCGTCAACCGCGCAATCGCGCTGAGCGGCAAGTATCAGATGCGCGGCTTCTTCGATGGCTACTACGACGATAATATCTACTATAACAACCCCAGTGAATTCATTCTCCACGAGCAGGACCCCGGACGGCTTGACCAGATCCGCAAAGTGGACATGATTATCGCCATCGGCGAGCACGACCCGGCGTACCAGAACAATCGTGAGTTCTCCAGCGCGCTGTGGAGCAAGAACATCTGGCACGCGTTTCGAGTGTGGAATGGCTGGTCGCACGACTGGCCCTACTGGCAGCAGATGATCCGCTGGTATGTCAGCGGCGCCTGAGAACAAAATCAATCGAACAACCTTGACCGATGAACGCTTGGTCGTTGTCATCCACAGCGCCCACGTTCGACACCACGCAGGAGGAACCTGGGAATCAGATGGCAGACATCAAGAAAGTCGGCGTCATGGTCGGCCGCGAATGGTCTTTTCCGCCCGCCTTTATCGAAGAAGTCAACCGCCGGAATGTGGGCGTCTTCGCGGAGTATGTCAAACTGGGCGGAACGGTCCAGAATGAACCCAACGAGTATGCGGTGATCGTGGATCGCATCTCGCACGAGATCAAATACTATCGCACGTATCTCAAGAATGCGATCTTGCAGGGCACGTACGTCATCAACAACCCCTTCTGGTGGTCGGCCGACGACAAATTCTTTGAGGCCTCGTTAGCGACCAAGCTCGGCGTCGCCAGCCCGCGCACGGTGGTGCTGCCCAATAAAAGCTACCCCGAGGGCGTCGTCAGTGAGAGCCTGCGCAACCTGAAATATCCCATTGACTGGAAAGCCATTGCCGATTATGTGGGCATGCCAGCCATTCTGAAGGATGCCTGGGGCGGCGGCTGGCGCGATGTGTACAAAGTCAACACGATTGATGAACTGATCTACTACTACGATCAAAGCGAGCAGTTGTGCATGATCGTGCAGGAGTTCATCGAGTGGGATCACTATGTGCGCTGCATGTGCATCGGCCAGGAGACGATCCTCCCCATGAAGTACGATCCGCGCGAGCGCAAATACCACGTGGAGCATGCACACATGGACGCGGATCTGGGGCGGCGCGTGGTGCACGATGCGCGGCTGCTCAACCAGGCCCTGGGCTATGATATGAACACCGTGGAATTCGCTGTGCGCGACGGAGTGCCCTACGCGATTGACTTCATGAACCCGGCGCCCGACATGGACATCTATTCCCTGACGCAGCACTATTTTGAATGGGCGCTCAACGCCATGAGCGATCTGGTCATCAACCGCGCGACGCAGGGCGTCTGGCAAGGGTACCAGTATCCCTGGGGCAGGTTGGTGCGACCGTAGGGCAGTGCGTAAGGAATTCTAACGCAAAGCCGCAAAGCCGCAGCGCGTTTTTTAGCGTCTTTGCACCGTGGCGCCTGTACGTTCAAACATGTGCCTGCGGCTTGTGCGCGTGAGAACGTACACGATCAGGGACGCCGAGGCAGTCTACGACCGGCGTCGTTTCGAGTGACCAGTCGGGGATTGCAGACCGTAAGAGCTTGAGTGCGTAAGTCCTGTCAAAGTGAAAGAGGAAAGGTCATGAGCGCCGAACCCAACATCACCGATATCATCGCTTACTACCACGACCTGTGTACGCCGACGATGGCAGCCGATACCTGGCATGAGTTGGAGCAGGGGATGCGCGCCCGGCGCCTATTCTTTGGCGATCGGCCGCTGACCACGGTTTTGCGCCCCCACCTGCTGACGCAGGCGCAGTGGCGCTACGTCGTGGGCGAATGTGAGCTGCTGATCAGCGCGTTCAACAAAGTGTACAACGCCATGATGGCCGATGCGTCTCTGCGGCGCCAGGTCGCGCTGACCCCAGAGGAAGAATACCTGATCACGCTGGAGACCGGCTATGAGACGCCCGTGCCGACGGCGCGCTTGGATTCGTTCTTCAGTCATGACGGCACGCTGCAGTTCGTCGAGTACAACGCGGAAAGCCCGGCGGCCATGGCCTATGAAGATGTGCTGTCCGAGGTCTTCTTGCAGACGCCGCTGATCAAGAAATTCCAGGCGCGCTATCCGCTGACGCCGCTCTGGGCGCGCCAGCACGCCGTGGACGCGATTCTGGAGATCTACTATGCCTGGCGCGGCAATCGGGGCGCGCTGCCCACGATCGCCATCGTGGATTGGCACGGCGTCCCCACGGCGAACGAATTCATCCTGTTCCAGGAATACTTCGCCCAGCAGGGCATCCGCGCGGTCATCGTCAGCCCTGATGAGCTGGAGTATCGAAACGGCGTGATGCTGGCGCACGGCGCGGGCGGCGGCCTGGCGGTTGATTTCATTTACAAGCGGGTTCTCTCGACCGAGCTGCTGGAGCGCTACGGCCTCGATCATCCGATCATCCACGCGCTGGCCGATGGCAAAATCTGCATGATGAACCCCTTCCGCTGCAAGCTGCTGCACAAGAAGGCCAGCTTCGCCGTGGTCGGCGATGAGCGCAATCAGCATTTCTTCACGGCCGCCGAACGAGCCGCGCTCGATGCGCACATCCCCTGGACGCGCATGATCGAAGAACGAAAGACGCTGTTCCACGGCCAAGAGGTGGACTTATTGCCCTTTGCGCTGGAGAACAAGGATCGCCTGGTCATCAAACCGAACGATGAGTACGGCGGCAAGGGCGTTGTCATCGGTTGGGAAACTGACAGCGTCGCGTGGGAAAAAGCCTTGCAGAGCGGCCTGCCAGAAAACGCGGTCGTGCAGGAACGCGTGCAGATCGCCTACGAGGACTTTCCGGCCTTGTCCAGCGACGGCCAGGTGCAAATCAGTCAGCGCCTGGTGGATTGCGACCCCTTCGTGTTTCACGGGCGCATGATTGGCGGCTGCCTGACCCGCCTTTCCACGGTGACGCTGCTCAACGTAACCGCCGGGGGCGGTTCCACCGTGCCGACGTTTGTGGTGTAGACCAAGCAGACGACAAGAGATTCGATGGGAGGCACGCGATGTTCCAAGAGCCCAGTCTGAACATTGGTATCAGCGAAGAATACCAGATTATTGACCCAGAGACGCGCGAACTGCGTTCCATCATCTCGCGCGTGATGGACAACGAACGGTTGATTCTGCGTGAACAGGACGCAGAGGGCGAGGTGCAGGTGGAACTGCCGGCCACGCTGGAGATGGGCACGCCAGTCTGCGCCAACATCAAAGAGGCTCGCCAGGCCTTGATCCAGCAGCGCAAGGGCGTCATGAAACTGGCCCACGATCGCGGCTTCGAGGTGGCCCTGGCCGGCACGCATCCGATCACGTCCTGGCGCAAGCCAGGCATTCCGCGACCTGGTCATATCGAAGGGCTGGTTGCGGGGCGCGATATGCTGGCGCAGCGTCTCCTGATCTTCGGCACGCATGTGCACATCGGCATCGAAGATCCGGAGCTGCGCATTGACGTGATGAATGTCATCCGTTACATGGTGCCGCACATGTTGACCCTGTCCACCAGCTCGCCTTTTTGGAGCGGTCGCAACACCGGCCTGAAGTCGTATCGTAACGTGCTGTTGGAAAACCTGCCTCGCAGCGGCATCCCACACCATTTTGCTTCGTGGGGGGAATACCGCCAGTACGTTGACATGCTGATGGAAACGCACTGTATTGACCATGAGCGTCAAATTTACTGGGATGTGCGGCCGCACTGGCGCCTGCCCACCCTGCAATTCCGTGTCTTCGACGCGTGCACCACTGTGGATGAGGCGCTGGCGGTTGCGGCCCTGGTGCAAGCGACAGTCGCCTGGATCGTGGAGCTGCGCCGCCACAACATGATGTTTCGCGACTACACCCGCAGCCTGGTCGCCGAGAACAAATGGCGCGCGGTGCGCTACGGCCTGGATGGCAAACTGGTGGATTTCGGCAAAGAGCAGCAATTCTCCGCCAAACAGCTCGTGCGAGAGCTGCTGCGCCTGGTGGATCCGATGGTGGATGAACTGGACAGCCGCGACGAGCTAGAGTTTGCCTATTCCATCATCGAGCAGGGCAACAGCGCCGACCGCCAGCTGCGCGTCTACGAAGAAAATGACCATAACCTGCGCGCCGTGGTGGACCATTTGATCATCGAAACACGCAAGGGCGTGGAGTGACGGTGATCGGCCTGGTAATTCCCTGGTTGGCCGCGAGCTGACCACCGCGGTCTCCCACGCGGCTTGCACCCAAAACCCAAAGCGATGGCAAGAGGTAGATGAGGTAGATTTATGGTGAAGCGACCATCTCTCACAATCGGCGTCGAAGAAGAGTACCAGATCATTGATCCCTCCACGCGCGGCTTGAAGGCTGCCATCACGGAACTGATGGAGCAGACCAGCACTCAGAACGTTGAGAAGGGGGTGCTGAAAGAGCACGCCATCAAGCCTGAAATGCACCAGTCTATGGTGGAGCTGGGCACGCCAATCTGCCAAAACGTCGCCCAATTGGCCGACGAGCTGCGCAAACAGCGCGAATCCATCATCAGCCTGGCTGAGGAGCATAACCTGGCGATTGTGGCGGCGGCCACGCATCCGTTTTCGCATTGGCGGCAGCAGGAAATCACACCGTTCGACCGCTACAAGGGCGTGGTGCAGGACATGCAGATCCTGGCGCAGCGCCTTTTGATCTTCGGCATGCATGTTCACATCGGCATCGAAGATCGTGACTTTGGCATTGACTGCATGAACGTCGTGCGCTACATGCTGCCGCACATCCTGGCCTTATCCACGAGCTCGCCGTTCTGGATGGGGCAAAACACCGGCTTCAAGTCTTACCGCAGCATCGTCTTCGAAGATTTCCCTCGCTCCGGCGTGCCCGAACGGTTCGAGTCGTGGGGCGAATTTCAGCGTTTCGTAGATACGCTCATCAACACCGGCTGCATCCCCAACGGCTCCAAGATCTGGTGGGACGTGCGGCCGCATTACGCCTTCCCCACGATCGAGTTCCGCGTGTGTGACATGGTGACGCGCGTAGATGAGGCGATTGCCATTGCCGCGCTCATCCAGGCTGTGGTCGCCTGGCTGTGGGAGCTGCGGCGGCGCAACATCACCTTCCGCATCTACCGCCGCGACTACATCGAAGAGAACAAGCGCCGCGCCGTGCAGCATGGCATTGACGGCAAGCTGATTGACTTTGGCAAACACACGGAAGTGCCGACAAGACAACTCGTGCGCGAAATTCTGCGCCTGGTAGACGAACAGGTGGAGGAGTTGGGCAGCCGCGAAGCCATCGAACCGATCTACCGCATCCTCGAACATGGCACCAGCGCCGACCGCCAGCTGCGCGTCTTCGAGAAGACCCACGACATGAATGCCGTCGTGGATCATCTGATCGCTGAAACCCGGATGTCCTAGCCTGACGGGGCGATGAGAGGCCGTTACGGTCAGGCCAGATCATCTGATCGCTGAAACCAGGATATCCTGGCCTGGGCCGAGATACAAAAAGACTTCCGAAGTCTTGGTAGACTTCGGAAGTCTTTCGTCTGCTCTTGCCTGGTCTCTCTATTCTTCCCGATCCTTCGCGGCCTTGCGTCGCAGGTCTGAATTCAGAATCCGCTTGCGCATGCGGATATTCAGCGGCGTCACCTCAACCACCTCATCGTCGGAAACGAATTCGATGCAGTCGTCCAGGCTCAAAATGCGGTGCGGGGTCAGGCGAATTTGAATTTCGCTACTAGATGCGCGCATGTTGGTCAACTGTTTCTTCTTGCACACGTTGACATCCATATCGGTGTCGCGGCTGTTCTGGCCGACGATCATGCCTTCGTAGACATCCCGGTTGGGGCCGATGAAGAGCGTGCCGCGCTCCTCGGCGTTCTTCAAGCCATAGGTGGTGGCAACGCCGGCCTCCCAGGCCACCAGGCTGCCATGCGTGCGCGTCCCAATCGGGCCGTAGAATGGCTCATACCCCGCGAAGAGCGTATGGATGATGCCGTTGCCTTTGGTCATCGTCAGGAAATCGTTGCGAAAGCCAAGCAAGCCGCGCGTCGGCACCTTGTAGTGCAGAAAAACGATGCCGTTGTCGCTGTGACGCATGTCCTGCAGCTGCGCCCGCCGGGTGCCCAACATCTCAACGACCGCGCCCAGCCAGGGCTCGGGCACTTCGATATAGGCCTCCTCGATCGGCTCCAGCCGCTCGCCTGTCTCTGCATCGGTGTGGAAGATCACCTCCGGCTTGCTGACCTCAAACTCATAGCCTTCGCGGCGCATGGTTTCGATCAGGACAACCAGGTGCAGCTCACCGCGTCCAGAGACCAGGAACGTGTCGGCGGAGTCGGTCTCATCCACGCGCAGGCTGACGTTGTGCTCCAATTCCTTGAACAGGCGCTCACGCAGCTTGCGGCTGGTGCTCCAGGTGCCCTCACGGCCCGTGAAGGGGCTGGTGTTGACGCCAAAGGTCATGCGCACGGTCGGTTCTTCGATGCGGATAGGCGGCAATGGGTGGGGATCACTGGCGTCGGCCACCGTCTCGGACACGGTGACCTCCGGCAGGCCCGTCACCGCCACGATGTCGCCCGCCTCCACCTCTTCCTGCTCAACGCGCTCCAGGCCCTGGTGCGAAAAAACCTGCGCCAGGCGCCCGAACCTGGCCTGCCCACTGGTGGCAATAACGGCCACCTGCTGCAAACGGTGCAAACGACCGGCAAAGAGACGGCCGATGGCAATACGCCCCTTGTAGTCGTCGTAGGCGAGCAGGGTGACCAGCATCTGCGCCGGGCCGCCCATATTGACGGTGGGGCCGGGCAAGTAATTCAAGATGAGATCGAGCAGCGGAGTGAGATCAGGCGCCAGCGTGTCCGACGCGTCGCCGGCGCGGCCTTGCTGGCCGATGGCGTAGATGACGGGAAAGGAAGCCTGTTCATCGGTGGCGCCCAGGTCAATAAAGAGATCGAAGATGGCGTTCGTCACCCATTCGGGCCGGCTGTCCTTGCGATCCACCTTGTTGACCACCACGATCGCGCGGTGCCCCAATTCCAGCGCCTTGCGCAGGACAAAACGCGTCTGCGGCATCGGCCCATCCACCGCATCTACCAGGAGCAGCACGCCATCCACCATGTTGAGCACGCGCTCGACCTCGCCGCCAAAATCGGCGTGGCCGGGCGTATCTACGATGTTGATCTTGACGCCCTTGTAGTAAACCGCCATATTTTTGGCAAGAATGGTGATGCCGCGCTCGCGCTCCAGATCATTGGAGTCGAGCACGCGATCAATCACCAGTTGATTATCGCGAAAAACCCGCGTCTGCTTAAGAATGGCGTCTACGAGGGTCGTTTTCCCGTGATCCACATGGGCAATAATAGCAACATTCCGAATATCATTTCTGGTTGTCAGATTTAGTTCAGGCATTTTGTTCGTTTTCCACTTCGATTCGACTCTATCTACTTAACTTGGTGGGGTGCGTGGCGATGCTCGCCGCTGGACGGCCTTCGGCCGCGCCACATGAATTATTCGCACATAAAAAAGGCCCTCACCTGGCGGCAAGGGCCTCTGGCGTCACTTGTCTACAGGCGCGCGCCGATCAGTAACGAATGGTGACCGGCATTCCGATGTAAGCCAGGCTGTACAATTGAGCAGCTGTCGTGTTGTCCAACATGACGCAGCCAAACGTGATGGGGGTTCCCACCAGGCCTGCCCACACCTGGCCGCCGTTTGGATACCAGGGTTGACCATGAATCCCGTTTTCGCTTGAGCCCGCCCAGTAGATGCCAAGCCAGTAGGGCATCCAGAACTGCCAGCGCGAACCCCAGGCGTTGCGAATCTTGCTCTGCACCCGGAACGAGCCGGTTTTCGTGCCGGAGCCCGAACGCCCGGTAGAGCAGCGCCAGGTGTTGAGCAGCGTGCTGCCCGAGTAGAGCTGGCAGCGCTGCGCTGAAATGCTGACCTGGAAGCTCAAGCTGCGGCTGCCAGCCCCTGGATACACCGGCACGCTGCCGCTCGTCGCGGCGCCGCCGCTGGGGATGCGCAGGCGCTGGCCCACAAGGATGAGATTGGCGCTGCGCAGGCCATTGGCGGCGATGATGGCGGCCACCGACGTGCCGTAGCGGGCCGCAATACCGCCCAGGGAATCGCCGCGGGCGACGACATGCACGCGCGCGCCGGGGGTCGGGGCGCTGCCGCCCGCAGCCGGCGCCGCGCCATTGACCCGCAGGCGCTGACCAACGAAAATCATACTGGCGTTCGAAAGGCCGTTGAGGGCCATCAAACTAGCCACGGTAGTTCCGTAGCGGGCTGCGATGGCGCCGAGACTGTCGCCCGCTTGCACCACATACACGCCGCTGGCGCCGCCGCCGGTGCCCGCGCT
>JBGAVB010000069.1:0-9536 GCA_044228345.1 Anaerolineae bacterium
ATGGCGACTGGTGTGCTAAAGGCATTCGGTCTCAATGACGCCGAACTCGCCAAAGCGAAGGCCGCCTGGGCGCCTCTTGAGGCGCAGGCGGAAGAGTTTGCGAAGAAGCAGGCTGAAGCCCGCGCCAAGGCCGCCGCTGATTTCAAGCTCTTCGAAGCGAACCTGGAGCGCATGGTCGCCCTGGCGCGGCAGCGCGCGGATTACCTGGGGTTCGACGAGCATCCGTACGATGCGCTGCTCGATTTGTACGAGCCGGGGATGAAGACCAGCCAGGTCACCGCGATCTTCGGTGACCTGCGGCCGCAGATCACCAATCTGCTGCGCGCGATCATGGCCTCGCGCGCGCCTGTGGATGACAGCGTGCTGCACCGTCACTACGATGTGGAGCGCCAGCGCACGCTGGTCTACGACCTGATGCGGCGTTTCGGCTACGATTTCACGCGTGGGCGTCACGATGCCGCACCGCATCCGTTTTGCACCAGCTTCAGCATGGACGATGTGCGCATCACGTCGCGCATCGTCGAGGACAACCTGGCCTATTTCCTCTTCAGCGCGCTGCACGAAACCGGCCATGCGCTCTATGAGCAAGGCGTCAGCCCCGCGCTGGGTCGTTCACCGCTCGGACAGGGCGCCTCGCTCGGCGTTCACGAGTCCCAATCCCGCCTGTGGGAAAACCTGGTGGGCCGCAGCCGCCCCTTCTGGAATTTCTTCTATCCGCAGGTGCAGGCCGCCTTCCCCGACGCCCTGGGCGATGTGAGCCTCGATGCCTTCTACCGGATCGTGAACCGCGTGCAGCCGTCGTTCATCCGCATTGAGGCCGATGAGGTGACCTACAACCTGCACATCATGCTGCGCTTCGAGCTGGAGACCGGCCTGCTCAACGGCAGCCTGCGCGTGGCCGATCTGGCTGCACTCTGGAACGAACGCATGGAGGCGTACCTGGGCGTCACACCGCCGAACGATGCCGTGGGCGTTCTGCAAGACGTCCACTGGTCGCAGGCGCTCATTGGTTACTTTCCCACCTACACCCTCGGCAACCTGATGGCGGCCGCGTTCTTCGACGCCGCGCAGCGCCAGTTCCCCGGCCTGGTGGATGATATCGAGGCCGGCGATTTCAGCCGCCTGTTGGGCTGGCTGCGCAGCCACATCCATGTGTATGGCCGTAAGTTCACCGCCAACGAGCTGCTGCTGCGCGCCACCGGCGCTGCGCTCGACGCCGGTCCATTCATGCGCTATCTGACCAGCAAATTCACCAACCTCTAGCCGCCAGGTTTCTGCCGCGAAGGGAAGGATCTTAACGCAAAGACGCCAGGCTGCAGAGCCGCAGAGAGGCTATTCAGGCCTCTTTGCGGCCCAGCGGATTTGCGACTACGTTCAGATCACCGCTGAAACAATAAATGCCACAAGGCTTCCGTTTGCGGCTCAGCGGCTTTGCGACTTTGCGTTAAAGTAGTTCCACTTGCGCCTGGGCGCACCAAACCAAGAACTCTGAAACCGCGTTCAATTAACGATCTTTTCACGATCATTCCTTATACTGACGTTTGCAGCCGAATCTGCAACTCAAACACCGATTGAGAAAGGTGAAAAGACGCAATGCCAGACCTTGACGTTCCGCGCAGCAACCAGCAGTTGCTTATCGCCTGGCCCGGTCACCAACTGACCGCGCCCCTCACGGCTCCCCTCCTGCGCCTGGGACGCGACCCCGAAGGCAATGACATCGTCATCGACGCGCCGGCGGTGTCGCCTTATCACGCCACCCTGCGGCTGGAGGCCGACGGCTATCACCTGCTGGATGGACAGGAACGGGATGGGCAGTGGGTGCGCAGCGCCAACGGCCTGAGCTGCCGGGGGCAGCGCGTCGAGGACGAGAAGCTCGATAACGGCGAGATCGTGCGCATCCCCGGCGCAGCCGAAGATTTCGTCTCCCTGCTCTACTTCGACGCCGCGGCCGCCGACCCCGGCCAGCGCAGCCAGGTGTCCCTGGCGCAGGAGATCAGCATCGGTCGTGACCCGCGCAACGACCTGGTGATCAGCGATCCGACCGCTTCTGCGTTTCATGCCACGGTGACGCCCGTGGGGCAAACGCACGTCCTGCGCGATCTGCGCAGCGCCAGCGGCACCTTTGTCAACGGTGAACGCGTGTCGCAGCACACCCTGCAAGCTGAGGACAGCATCCTGATCGGCTCCGTGCAGCTGCGTTACGACGGCCAGTCCCTGGCGGTGGTTGACCTGCGCCGCACCGGCATCCGCCTGGACGGCATGAGCCTGCGTAAGCAGGTGCCCGCGCCCAAGCCGGCCGCGGGCGAGAGCGGCTTCAAGCTGCTGCTCAGCAACGTCTCGCTGGTGATACATCCGCGCGAGTTCATTGCCATCGTCGGCGGCAGCGGCACCGGCAAATCTACGCTGCTCGATGCGCTGAACGCATTCCGACCGGTGGACGGCCGCGTCCTCATCAATGGCGACGACCTCTATCATCATTTCGACGCCTACCGCCAGAGCATCGGCTACGTTCCCCAGGATGACATCATTCACCGCGAGCTGACCGTGGAGGAGGCGCTGCGCTTTGTCGCACGCCTGCGCCTGCCGCCCGACACCGGGCAAGCCGAGATCGAAAGGCGGGTCGAGACCGTCCTGCAGCAGGTGGCGATGAGCAATCGCCGCAGCGTGCTCGTGCGCCAGCTCAGCGGCGGCCAACGCAAGCGCGTCAGCCTGGCCGTGGAGTTGATCGCCGCGCCGGGCATTCTTTTCCTGGACGAACCCACCTCTGGTCTGGATCCGGGCCTGGACAAAAAGATGATGTTCACCCTGCGCCAGGTGGCCAATGCAGGCGCCACGGTCATCCTGGTGACGCACGCCACCGACAACATCCAGGACTGCGACCTGGTCGCCTTCCTGGCCGAGCGCGGCCGCCTGGTTTTCTACGGACCGCCGGCCGAGGCGTTGACCTTCTTCGGCGTGCGCGACTTCGCCGAAATCTATCACCTGGTGGAACTGGAACCGGAGCGCTGGCTGCGGGCCTTCCAGGAGTCGAGCTTCTACGAAGCCTACATCGAGCGCCGCCTGGCGAACACCTGCCCGCGCTGCTCTGCGCCGCTGGCGCCGGAAGAGATGATCTGCGCCAACTGCGGTTATGCCAGGCTGCCAGCCCCGGGCGCGCCCATCACCGCAGCGAAGAACGCGGTCAGCGCCGCGCCGCCAGCGCCGCGGCTGCGCGCCTCCCTGGCGACCTTTGCACGCCAGACCGCCATCCTGGTGCAGCGTTATGTCACCATTCTGCTCCGCGACCAGCGCAACCTGCTCTTCCTGCTGCTGCAGGCGCCGCTGATCGCCCTGCTCCTTTTCCTGGTGATGAAGCCTGGGCTGTTCAACCAGGGCTTGAATGTGGAAGTGACTGACCTGGGCGAGATGCAGAAGATTCTCTTCGTACTGGCCTGTATTGCGGCCTGGTTTGGGCTGATCAACGCCGTGCGCGAAATTGTCAAAGAACTGCCGATTTACCGCCGTGAGCGCTTCGTCAACCTGGGCGTGGCGGCCTACGTCGCCTCCAAGCTGATCGTTCTCCTCGCGCTGTGCACCATCCAGTCCGCGCTGTTGGTTGGCATCGTGCACCTGCGCGGCCAATTCCCGGCCGTGGGCGCCAGCGGCCTGCCTGGCGTCGTCGAAATTTTCGGCGCGGTGCTCCTCGTCACCTTTGCCTCCACCTGTCTGGGGCTGCTGCTGTCGGCCGCAGTGGGCCGCGAGGACCGGGTGATGAGCCTGATGCCGATCTTCCTGATCCCGCAGATCGTTTTCGCCGGCGTCGTCTTCAAACTGCAGGGCAGCGGGCGCTTCGTTTCCTGGCTGACCTTCAGCCGTTGGGGCATCGAAGCCATGGGCGCGACGATCAACCTGCCGGAGCTGCGCCGCATTGCCAGCTACGTCATGCCCGTGGAGGCGCTGGTCTTCCCGTTTGACCATTCCGCAGTCTATCTCCGCCAGAACATGGGCATTCTGCTGGCGTTGGCTGTCGTTTGCATCGCGCTGACCGTGATCGTACTCAAACGGCAGGATGCGCGGTGATGAATTCTCAAGGACGAATACGTGATACGTGATACGTGATACGTGATACGTGATACGTGATACGTGATACGTGATACGTGATACGTAATACGTGATACGTGATTCCGAAGGAGGTATGTGTCATGATGTCTACTCATCGTTGGCGACGCGTGGGACTGCTGACCGTCGCGCTGTTGCTGTGGCCTCTGCTCGTGGCTGCGGCGCCCTTACCCGCTGACCAGTTTGGCCCTAGCCGGGTCGGACTCGCGCAGGACGATCAACTGCTGACGCTGTACAGCAGCTACGAATGGAAAAACGACCTGCCGGGCCAGTGCCCTTCCTACCCGCCCATCTTTCGCACGGGCACGCGCACCGTGCACAGCTACCTGCCAGCAACGGTCAAACAGGAAATGCCCGTGGTGGTGATCTGGCAAGAGGCGGTTGATGGCACGGTGCAGGAAGACCCCGTGGCGACCGCGCGCGCGGTGCTGGCGCCCAACACCCTGCCCCATGCTTCGATTTCATTCAACCAGGATGTGGGCGGCCGTGTCTTCCTCGTGACGATGTTCCTGCAAGATGACGCCGGCAAATGGACGCCGATTGCCCAAGGCGTCTTCGGCATCGCCAGTTCCACCGGAAAGCCGGGCGCGCCCGGAGAGTGCCCCATTCCCGACAGCATGAAGACCAACGGCGCAGGTATTGGCGGCCTGGTCGGCGGCGCCAGCGTGGGCGGTTCCAGCGATACGGCCGCGGCGACGCCCACACCCGCCAAATCCACAGCGCCCAAACCCACGCCGACCAAGGCGCCGGCGACGTCGGCAGCCGCCTCGCCGCTGCAGATCACGTGGACGGACATGTCCTACGAAGGCCGCGCCGGCGACAGCCGCTGGTGCCAAACGCGCATGATTTATATCAACAAGTCCAAACGCGCGGCGCGCTGGCCCGAATACCGGCCTGGCATCCAGATTGTCAACAGCGACGGGTCCGAGGACGGCTGGTACCTGGCCAGCTTCTACTCCAAAGCGGACGGCTGGGAGAATGGCATTGATCCGAATAACATCCCCGCCATCGCGCCGGGCGCCTCCGCGGACTGGACCTGGTACAGCGCGACTGATCGCGCCGGCCAATTCTGCGCCACGATCGGCCTGGTCTACCAGGGCTGGAGGCGGCCTGCGCCGCGCAGCCGCCGCCGGCCACGCCCACCCCGGCCGGCCCGACCGGCGCGGAGCTAATCACACAGATGCAAAAAGCCGTCGCCGGCGCCAAAAGCGCGCACGTGACCATGCGTTTCCAGGTCGGCACGGCGGATGGGCCAGTCACCGGCACGGCCGAGTTCTGGGGTCAGCGTCCGGGCCAGCGCCGCATTCAACTGCGCAGCGACCTGGGCAGCGTGGATGGCATCCTGGCGGTCACGGCCGGCGATCGGGGCTGGGCCTACAGCAAGCGCGACGACGTAGTGGTGGTGGCCGATCGCAGCCTGCTGCAAAGCCAGTTGGGCCGCCAGCCGGAGCTGCGTGAGATTGCCGGCTTCGTGGACAAGCTCCTCGCGCGCGGCTTCACCGACACCGAGGCGGTCAACCAGGGCGCGGCCACAATCAACGGCCGGCCCACCTACAAGGTGCAGGTGACGTTCAAACCGACCGCGGATCCGGCGCAGAAGCTGGAAGGCATCGGCACCGTTTTCTTCATTGACGCCGAAACCCACCTGCCGCAGCGTGTGGAGATGGAGGTGACTTACGGCAACTTCACCGTGCGCGGTTTTGCCGAAGTGCAGGGCGCCATCGAGATTGACCCTACGCTCGACGCGAGCCTCTTCACTTTCGACCCGCCGCCAGGCGCCGCGGTCATCAACCTGGCGGATATTCCGCTGCCGTCGGTCGTGCCCGCGGAGCTGCCGGTGGTGAAGTGAAGCGTGAGGCGTGAAGCGTGAGGCGTGAAGCGTGAGGCGTGAAGCGTGAGGCGTGAAGCGTGAGGCGTGAGGCGCGCTTCGCGAAAGCCGTAGGTCATGCCTCCGGCGTGACGACGCCCTCCGCCTCGAAGCTCGCTTCCCTGCGCCAGCGTCGTCCGGCCAGGAGGCCGGACCGACGGGCTGCACGCAGCGTCGGGCAAGCCGGCGATGGCCCCTTGCCCGGCGGGCCTGCGCAAGGCTTGCGGCCTGACGCAGCAGCGGGTGGCTGAGTGACTCGGCGTCGAGCCGCAGGCGATTGCGGTAGAGCGGACGCAGATAGACGCTGATGCACGCTGATGAAACCAGGCATCAGCGTGCGCAGCCTGCGTGAATCTGCGTGCGCATTTTTCCACGCTGAGGGCTTTGCGGCCAGTCGGTGCGCAGAGGCCCATCCGGTTTTCCTGGCTCAGCCATTCCAAATCCAGCGCCTGTTCGACTACAAGGAACGCAAAGAACACAGAGAAAAACAAGCGGCGGCTTGGCGCACTCAGCGTCTTTGCAGGAAAAAACGCCTGATGGGCGCGCGCCAATCTCCACCCAGGTGACAAAAGTCATTGTCTTTGCTGTCGCACCGTGCGACAATGACAACTCGTACGTTCGAATTCCTGATTCGCCAACCTTACGCCGCGGTGAGCGTTGAGGCGGCGAAGGTTCGGAGGGTGGGCGATGGCAACCAGCAAATCAACACAATGGGCTGAGGTGGATGAGCAGGGACGGCTGGTCTTGCCGGCGGAGATGGCGGCCCAGTTCGGGTTGACGCCAGGCGCGCGCCTGCGCCTGGAGAACGACAACGGCAAAGTGCGCCTGCACCGGCCGCTGACCCACCTGGCGCGGGTCTACGTGGAGCCGACGGTCTACTGCAACCTTGATTGCATCACCTGCCTGCGCAACGTGTGGGACGAGCGCCTGGGCCGCATGAAGCCGGCCACTTTCGACCGCATCATCGAGGGCCTGCGGCCACTAGAGTCGCCGCCCCTGGTCTTCTTCGGCGGCATCGGCGAGCCGCTCTTCCATCCGCAGTTACCGGACATGGTCGCGCGCGCCAAGGCCCTGGGCGCAACCGTGGAGTTGATCACCAACGGCACCCTGCTCAACGACGCCAAGGCGCGTGCGTTGATCGACGCGGGCCTCGATGTGATCTGGATTTCGATTGACGGCGCGACGCCGGAGAGCTACGCGGATGTGCGCCTGGGCGCGGAGCTGCCGCGCGTGCTGGAGAATGTCAATCACCTGCGCCAGATTCGGCCGGGCGGTCACTTTCCTCATCCTAAAATCGGCATCGCCTTTGTCGCCATGCAGCGCAACATCCAGGACCTGCCCGCGGTGCTGGGCCTGGCGCATCGCCTGGGCGCCAGCTTCTTCAAGGTGAGCAACGTGCTGCCCTACACCGATCAACTGCGCCAGGAGCAGCTCTACAACCACCTGCTCAACGACATTGCCTACATGCCCTCGTCGTGGGTGCCGCACCTCAGCCTGCCCAAGATGGAATTCAACGAGCAGACAACCGGCGCTATCTTCCAGGCGTTTCGCAGCGGATTCAACGTCAGCCTGGCGGGGCACAACCTGGGCGGCAACAACGATGTCTGCAACTTCATCGAAAGCGGCGCGCTGGCCGTCGGTTGGGATGGCAGCATTGCGCCCTGCCTGCCGCTGCTGCACAGCCACAGCCATCACCTCAAGCAGTACGAACGCTTCTCGCGGCGTCACATCGTGGGCAACGTCAACCAGCGCGACCTGCTCGACATCTGGCGCGATCCGGCCTACGTAGCCTATCGTGAGCGCGTGCAGAGTTTTGCCTTTGCACCCTGCACTTTTTGCGGCGGCTGTGATTTGATCAAGGGGAACGAAGAGGACTGCCTGGGCAATACCTTCCCCGTGTGCGGGGGCTGCCTGTGGGCGCAAGGGATTATTCAGTGCCCGTGAGGCGTAGGTCCGGCCTCCTGGCCGGAGGGCGTTGGGCCGGAAAAGCAAGCTCCGTCGCGGAGGGCGTCGTCACGCCGGAGTCGTGACCTACGGATCGCCCCATCGCCGTAGGTCCGGCCTCCTGGCCGGAGGGCGTTGGACCGGAAAAGCAAGCTCCGTCGCGCAGGGCGTCGTCACGCCGGAGGCGTGACCTGCGATTTGTAGGTCCTGCCTCCTGGCCGGACGACGTTGGCGGAGGAGAGCGTGATCTGTGGCAGAGAGCGCCGTCACACCGGAGATGTGACCTACGAGAACAGCGGCTGCTTTGGCCCGGCCTCCTGGCCGGACGACGTTGGCAGAGGAGAGCGGGATCTGTGGCAGAGAGCGCCGTCACACCGGAGATGTGACCTACGAGAGGGGCGGCTGGATCTGCTCCACCCACAGCAGAGAGGCCACCTCATGGCCGATGACCTGCGGCTGGTCGCCGACCAACACGTGCAGGGGGCCTTTGAACGGCGCGCGCTGCTGCACCGTTACCTGGCTGCCAGGCCGCAGCCCCAGATCCGCCAGGTAACGCAGGAGGGGTGCGTCGCCGCTGTTGCCCACGCGGCGCACGATGCACGCAGCGCCTAACGCCGCCTCTACCAGCGGACGCGTTTGATAGCTGCGCACGCTGCCATCCCTGGCCGGAATTGGGTCGCCATGGGGGCACTGCGTGGGAAAGCCCAGAATCTCATCCATGCGGTCGCCCACCACCTCCGAGATGCCGTGCTCCATGCGGTGCGCCTCCACATCCACCTGATCCCACGTAAGGCCGAAGACCTGGATCAGAAACACCTCCAGCAAGCGATGATGACGCACCAGGCGGCCGCCATGTCGCCGTCCCTCAGCGGTCAGCGCGATCTGACGGTGCGGCAGGTGCGTCACCAGGCCGGCCTCCGCCAGGCGCTTAGTCATGCGCGAAACAGCGGTGTCGCTCACGCCCAGGTGCGAGGCCAGGCCGCCCGTCGTCATCTCCTGCCTGCGATTTTCCAGCTTCCACAGGCCAGCCAGGTACTCCGTCATCGCCGGCGTCAGGGTCAATTCAGACATTGGCTTTCCCCGCACGCCAGCAACCTGGCGAAAAACCCTGCTTCTGCGAGAAAGGGGTTTCTGCGTTACTGCTTGATTGAACCATGGTTAAATTATAAGTTGACTGTCAGGCCGCGTCAAAAATCCAGATTCGATTGTATGAAGGGCCGAGAACCACTTGACTAAAAATCAAACCATGATTACACTACGTCTGTTATTGCGAATGATTCGCAAAAAGCAGCGGACAGTGGTTGGTCATTCCACGGCCAAGGCCACTGCGGCTATCTACGACAAGCGAGGTAATACGACCGCATGTTGCCTGCATTCTTACTGGCTTTGCGTGAAGGGCTGGAAGCCGCCCTCATCGTTGGAATCGTCCTGGGCGCTCTGCGCAAATTGGGTCACAGCCGTCAGCAGACCGCGGTTTGGCAAGGAGTGGTCGCGGCCATGGCGGTTAGCCTGGTCGTCGCCGTGGCGCTATATGCCGTGGGCGCAGAATTAGAGGGCGCGGCCGAGCAGATTTTCGAAGGCGTGACCATGCTCCTGGCCGCCGGCATCTTGACCTGGATGATCTTCT
>JBGAVB010000006.1:0-20232 GCA_044228345.1 Anaerolineae bacterium
ACGAGTTGGTCGGCCGGTTCCCCAGGAAGGTCTTGTGCGCCACCAACTTCTCCATTTCGGGGCCGCTCTTGCCCTCGGCCGCCAGCTCCGCGCGCACTTCTTCGGGCGTCTTGCCCTTCATCAGCGCCTCAGTCTGGGCCAGGTAGTTCGAGAGCAGGATGGCATGATGATCGCCCCTGGGATTCTGGCTCTGAGCCGCGGCCAGAAAATCGCACGGAATGAGCTTGGTGCCTTGATGGATCAGCTGGTAGAAGGCGTGCTGGCCGTTTGTGCCCGGCTGTCCCCAGATGATCGGCCCGGTGGTATAATCCACCCGCTCTCCCTCCCGCGTGACGCCCTTGCCGTTGCTCTCCATATCGCCCTGCTGGAAGTAAGACGAAAAGTGCATCAGGTACTGGTCGTAAGGAAGGATGGCGTGAGACTGCGCGCCAAAGAAGTTGTTGTACCAGATGCCCAGCAAGCCCATGATCACGGGCAGATTTTTCTCAAAGGGGGCGGTCCGGAAGTGCTCATCCACTGCGTGCGCGCCGTCCAGCAGTGCCTCGAAATTGTCCATCCCCAGGTAGAGCGCAATCGAAAGGCCGATGGCGGACCACAGGGAATAGCGACCCCCGACCCAATCCCAAAACTCGAACATGTTCTGCGGATCAATCCCAAACTTCACCACTGCGGCGGTGTTGGTGGACATCGCCGCGAAATGCTTGGCGATGGCCGCTTCGTCGTGCGCGGCGTCCAGGAACCAGGCGCGCGCAGTCTGCGCGTTGGTCATGGTTTCTTGGGTGGTGAAGGTCTTCGAGGCTACCAGGAACAGCACGGTTTCCGGGTCCACCAATTTCAAGGTTTCGACCAGATCCGTGCTGTCCACGTTGGACACAAAATGCACGCGTAGTCCAGGCTTGCCGTAGGGCTTCAACGCTTCACAGACCATCTTGGGGCCTAAGTCCGATCCGCCGATGCCGATATTGACCACATCGGTGATGGCCTTGCCCGTGTATCCAACCCACGCCTCCGAACGCACCTCTGCGGTGAAGGCCCGCATGTGGGCCAGCACCCGATTGACATCGGGCATGACATCTACGCCATCCACGAGGATAGGCCGGTTTGATCGGTTACGCAGCGCGATGTGTAGGACAGCCCGGTTTTCTGTATTGTTGTATTTCTGACCGCTGAACATGGCTTCGATCTTTGATTGCAGATTAGCCTGGCGCGCAAGATCGAGCAGCAGCCGCATGGTTTCTTCGGTGATGCGATTCTTGGAGTAGTCGAGCAAGATATCGCCCAGCCGCAGCGAGAAACGCGCAAAGCGCTGCGGATCGCGAGCGAAGAGATCACGCATCTGTAGGGCGGAGACCTCCCCGTGGTGTTCGTTCAATGCCTGCCAGGCAGGCAACGCCTTGAGTATGGGCATGCTTTTCTCCTTCACATGCATGACGATCACGCGGCCATGGCCGCCTGAGACAGTTTAAGCGGCGGCGGCTTTGCGACTCGCATCCACCGCGCTCAGGAGCGCGGTAAACGCATCTGCGAAGGATTTGACGCCTTCTTGCTCAAGCTCGCTTGTAACCGCGCTCATCGAGATGCCCAGCGACTCCAGGTGCACCAACGTCTGGCGGGCCTCTGCCACGTTTTCTTCCAGGGTGCCGGGGCGCACCACCCCGTGATCCAGGAACGCAGCCAGGGTTTGCGGCGGAACCGTATTGACCGTATCCGGGCCGATCAATTCCTCCACATACACCACGTCCCGGTATTTCGGGTTCTTGGTGCCGGTGGAGGCCCACAGCGGGCGCTGTACGCGTGCGCCCTGGGCCTTGAGGGCCTGGAACCGCGCTGAGCCGAACACTTTCTTGAAGTTCTCGTAGGCCAGGCGGGCGTTGGCGATCGCGGCTTTCCCTGGCAGGAGTTCTGCCTTCTCGGCGCGCATGCCGCCACGGTCAATCATCGCCGCCAGGTGCCCATCCACCTTGGTGTCGACGCGCGAGACAAAAAACGACGCCACGGAAGCGATCATATCTACCGGCAGCCCGGCCGCCACGCGCTGTTCCAGGCCAGTCAGGTAAGCATCCATCACCGCCGCATAGCGTTCGAGCGAGAAGATCAGCGTGACGTTGACATTGATGCCCGCTGCGATGGCGCCCGTGATGGCGGGTAGGCCGGCCACCGTGGCCGGAATCTTGACCATCAGGTTGGGCCGATCCACACGCTGCCAGAGCTGCTTGGCCTCCGCCAGGGTCTTATCCGTTTGGTGCGCCAGGTACGGGCTGACTTCCAGGCTGACGTAGCCGTCGCCCTTGTGGCTCTGATCGTACAGCGGCCGGAATAAATCTGCCGCCCGCTGGATATCCTCGATCGCGAGCTCCCAGAAGATCTCCTCGCCTGTCTTGCCGGCCATAGCCAGCGGCGCCAGCCCGGCATCGTAATCGTGCGATTTGGTGATCGCGTTCATGAAGATCGTTGGGTTGGATGTAACGCCGCGAATCTCCCCGCGCTCGATCATCCCGGCTAACTCGCCGTTGTCCAGCAGGCCGCGCTGAATGTTATCGTACCAGACCGACTGGCCTGCCGCATGTAGTTCTTGAGTGGTATTCATTGTTCTTCTCCTCTGCCATCCTGCAATCAGTTCAGTAGTTCCTCGGCGATCTGCGCGGCGTGCTCGACCGTCAAGCCGAGTTTCTCGAAGACCGTGCTGGCGGGCGCCGATGCGCCGTAGCGATCTATGCCCAGGACGCGGCCTTTTGATCCGACCCAGCGGTGCCAGCCCATCGAGATGCCCGCTTCCACGGCCAGCCGTGCGGTGATGCCCGGCGGCAAAACGGCATCCTGATACGCGGCGTCCTGTTCGGCGAACAGCTCCCAGCTCGGGAAAGACACCAGGCGCACAGGCACACCTTTGGCGGCCAGGCGCTGCCCGGCCTCCACGATAAGCCCTACTTCTGAACCGCTCGCCATCAGGATGACCCGCGGCTGCCCCTGGCCCAGGTCGGCCAGCACATACGCGCCCTGCTTCAGGCCTTCCGCAGGTGCATACACAGCCCGATCCAGCGTAGGCAGGTTTTGGCGGGTCAGCACCAACGCCGTGGTGCGGTGGCGGTTCTCGATCGCCAGCTTCCATGCCTCCCGCACCTCGTTGGCGTCCGCCGGACGCAAGGCCACCAGGTTGGGAATCGCGCGCAGCGCAGCCATCTGCTCAATCGGTTGATGGGTTGGGCCATCTTCGCCGACGCCGATGCTGTCATGGGTAAAGACCCAGATCGAACCCAGGTGCGAGAGCGCGGCCAGGCGCAGCGGTGGCCGCATGTAATCTGAGAAAACCATGAAAGTGGCGCCAAAGGGAATGATGCCGCCGTGATAGGCCATGCCGTTCACCACGGAGCCCATGCCGTGCTCGCGCACCCCGAAGTGGATGTTGCGCCCTTCGTGGCAATCAGGCGCGAACGCCGGGCTGTTGGTCATCCAGGTGTTGGTCGAAGGCGCCAGGTCGGCCGAGCCGCCGACCAAGTCGGGGAGCTTGACCGCGATGGCATTGAGCACCTTGCCGGATGAGGCGCGCGAGGCCATGCCCTTGGCATCCGCCGGGAATTCGGGCAGGCCAGCCGCCCAATCGTCTGGCAGTTTGCCGGCCAGCCGCCGCTCCAGCTCCGCAGCCAATTCAGGATACTCAGCCTGGTACGCTTCGAACTTGGCGCGCCAGGCTTTTTCCTGTTCCACGCCCTGCGCAACTGCCTGGCGGAAGAATGCCAGCGCATCTTCGGGGACATAGAAGCGCGGCTCCTTGGGCCAACCGAGCTTATCCTTGGCCCCGTTCAGCTCTACATCGCCGGGCGGCTCGCCGTGGGCCTTGGCGGTTCCTTGGCGTGTGGGCAAGCCATAGCCAATGATGTTGGGCACCATGATCAGCGACGGCCGCGGGTCTGATTGAGCGACCTGGATCGCCCGATCAATGGCTTCCACATCCAAGCCATTCTCCACCCGCTGCACGTGCCAGCCGTACGCCTCGAAACGCTTGCCCCGATCTTCTGTGAAGGCAAAGTCGGTGGAGCCTTCGATGGAGATGTGGTTATCGTCGTACAGATAGATCAGCTTGCCCAGGCTCAGGTGGCCGGCCAGCGAAGCCGCCTCGGAAGCCACGCCTTCCATCAAGTCGCCATCCGTGACGATGGCATAGGTGTAATGATCAATGATGTCGTGCCCCGGCCGGTTATAGACTTTCGCCAGGTGCGCTTCGGCGATAGCCATGCCTACGCCGTTGCTGAAGCCCTGTCCCAGGGGACCGGTCGTGGTTTCCACACCCGGCGTTAGCCCATATTCTGGGTGGCCGGGCGTCAGGCTACCCCATTGGCGGAAGCGTTTCAACTCGTCCAGGGGCAGGTCGTAGCCCGTCAAGTACAGAAGGCTGTAGAGCAGCATCGAGCCGTGGCCGCCCGATAGGATGAAGCGGTCACGGTTGGCCCAGCTTGGGTTGGTTGGATTGTGCCGCAGATGGCGAGTCCAGAGCGTGTAGGCCATCGGCGCGGTGCCCATGGGCAGGCCAGGATGCCCGGAATTGGCCTGCTGCACGCCATCCGCCGCCAGAAAGCGGATGGAATTGATCGCTAGTTCCTGAAGTTCTTTAGTTTGTTGCATGACACTCCTCGCAAATCAGACGCGTATCGCCAGGTCAGATAGGCCAGGTCCGGCCGCCTGCCTGCACCCGCAGATGGATGCATGGCGAAGGCGGCCCGACGCAAGCCGTGACGCCTGGCGTCAAGCTGCGGCAAATTTCTTATCCTGCTGGCGCAGGAAAAACTTGGTGATTTCCTCAGCAATGGCCGGGAGTACCGCCAGAACCAGCACAACCACCCACTCGGTTGCGGTTGGCATGTGCGTGTTGAAGATGGGCTGCAGGAAAGGCACAATGACCACCAGCAGCGTTAGGACAATAGAGAGGCCCACAGCGTACTGCATGTACTTGTTGCCAAAAACACCCAGCTTGAAGACCGACATCTTCTCCGAGCGCACTGTGTACGCGCGGAACAGCTCGCACAGCGACAGCGTGAGAAAAGCCATGGTCTCGGCTGTTTGCACATCCACCTTACTGCCTACCCAATCGTATCGCAACAGAAAGCTCAACGCGTTCTGGCCAGCCGGGATTTGGCTTTGCATGACAAAGTAGAGGCCCACAAGGAACGCAGTCAGCACAGCGCCGGTCTGCATGATCGTCTGCACAACGATGCCGATTCTCATCGGGCCGTGAATGATGGACTCTTCCTTGGGCCGCGGCTTGCTCTCCATGATATTGGGATCGCCCTTTTCCATCGCCAGCGCGAGAGCTGGCGCGCCGTCGGTCAGCAGGTTGAGCCAGAGCAGTTGGATAACGGTCAGCGGCATGGGCAAGCCAGCCAGCGAAGCCAGGAAGATGATCATCACCTCGGCGACGTTGGAAGACAGCAGGAAGAAGACGAACTTGCGGATGTTCGAGTAGATAATCCGGCCCTGCTCAACCGCACCCACGATACTCACGTAGTTGTCGTCGGTCAGCACCATGTCTGCGGCGCCTTTGGCCACGTCGGTGCCGGTAATGCCCATGGAGATGCCGATGTCGGCGCGCTTGATGGCCGGCGCGTCATTGACGCCGTCGCCGGTCATGGCGACCACTTGATTGTTGGTGCGCAGGGCATCTACGATGCGCATCTTGTGCTCAGGCGACACGCGCGCGAAGACGGCGGTTTTCTTGACCTCTTCCGCCAGGGCGCGATCATCCATCTCGTTCAGCTCTGCGCCGGTGTGAACTTTGTCCCCAGGGCGCAGCAGACCGATGCTCCTCGCCACGGCGGCGCCGGTGTTGGGATAGTCGCCGGTGATCATGATCGTGCGTATGCCGGCGCTGCGCGCTTTCTCCAACGCGGGCTTAACTTCGGGGCGGGCCGGGTCAATCATGCCCATTAAGCCGGCGAAGATCAGCCCCTGCTCGGCGAACTCACGGGTCATCTCATCGGGGATATCCTCCTCGATGCGGTAGGCGAAGCCCATCACACGCAGGGCTTCGTTCGTCATGCTGTCGTTGGCTGCCTTGATGCTGCGGCGCATCTCGTCGGTCAGCGGCCGCACCTGGTCGTCTATCGTCTGGTAGTCGGTGCACAGATCCAGCACCAGGTCGGGCGCGCCTTTGACCGTGACGGCGTGGTGACCCAGCTTGCTCTGATCCTTGAACGGCGAAGGCCCATCTTCTTTGATCCAGGTGATCTTATGAACGGTGGTCATCCGTTTGAGGGCCGAATCAAAGGGGATTTCTTTTTGGCGGGGGTAAGCCCCGCTAAGCTCAGCGTACTGCGGCCAGGCTTTGACCATGGCGACCAGCATGGCGCCTTCTGTGGGATCCCCGATCATCTTGTACGCGCTGGGGCCTTCCCCCTGAACCGGTTCCAACACGGCGTCGTTGTTCAGGGTGCTTACCCACAGGACGGTGGTGATGCCGGGCATCTTCTGCAGGTCGGCAGGCTGGCCGGTCACCAGGAAATCGCCCTTGGGATCGTAGCCTGTGCCGGTGACTTCGACGAGCCGGCCATCCGCCCACAAGCGAGTGACAGTCATCACGTTCTGGGTCAGCGTGCCGGTCTTGTCCGAGCAGATCACCGTGGCCGAGCCAAGCGTCTCTACGGAGGCCAGCCGACGGATCAGGGCATTGCGGCGCACCATCTCACGCATGCCCAACGCCAGGCTGATCGTGACCACCGCGGCCAGGCCTTCAGGCACGGCCGCAATCGCCAGGCCCACGGCGATCATGAAGCTTTCCACGAGGTAGTCGGTCACCTCGGGTGTGAGGCCTTTGGTGAGCACACCGCTGCGGTAGGCGCCCAAGAGAAACACCAGGCCACAGATGGCCAAGGCGGCAATCGCCAGGGTTTTGCCCAACTGGTCCAAACGGCCCTGCAGAGGAGTGCCTTCGTCCTCTACGCTTTGCAGCATGTCGGCGATCAGGCCAAGCTGGGTCTGCATGCCGGTCGTTGTTACCACGCCGCGGCCCCGGCCATAGTTGATGACCGTACCCATGAAGATCATGTTCTTGCGGTCGCCCAGCGAGGCATCTTCGCTCAGCAACAATGCGGCGTTTTTCTGCACCGGAACCGATTCGCCGGTCAGCGCGGCCTCCTCGACGCGCAGATTGACCGCTTCGACCAGGCGCATGTCGGCGGGTACAAAGTTGCCCGCCTCCAAGTAAACCACGTCGCCTGGCACCAGCTCGCCGGCCGGCACGGAGACGCGCTTGCCGTCGCGCAGCACTTGCGATTCAGGCGCGGCCATTTTCTTCAACGCAGCCAGCGCTTCTTCGGCTCGGCTCTCCTGGACCACGCCCAGGATGGCATTGAGCACGACGATCAGCATGATCACGCCGGCTTCGAGCCAGTCGCCCAGCAGCGCCGAGATGACCGACGCGGCAATCAGCAGGATGACGATAAAGTTGTTGAGTTGCGCGAACACCAACTGGAAGAAGGTCGGCCGGGGTTTCTCTCGGAGCTCATTCGGCCCATACTGCTGCATGCGCCGTGCAACCTCGTCAGAAGAAAGACCGGTTTCGCTGCTTTGTAGCTGGGCCATCGCGCCTTCAGCGTTCAACGCATGCCAGGCAATCTGGGCATCTTTCTTCGATGCGTTGGGGTCAGGATTGTTTTGTTTGGCCATGATATCCTCTTTGATAGATTGGCAGATAAGTGAATGGGTGGATTGGATGCTCTTGCTGAGCCGTCGCACAGCGGACCTCCCAATCTGCCCATTTACCCATGCACCGGTCTAGCCTTATGGCTGTTCCCATTGCGTGTGGAACGACCCTTCTTTGTCCACGCGGCGATAGGTATGAGCGCCGAAGTAATCACGCTGCGCCTGGGTCAGGTTGGCGGGCAGCGTTTCCGAGCGGTAAGCGTCGAAGTACGCCAGCGAGGCGCCCGTGGACAGCATGGGAATGCCCAGGTCAATCGCTGTTCGCAGCACTTCGCGCCAGGCAGCCTGCCGGCTCAGCACCGCTTCGCTGAACACGGGGTCTACCAACAGGTTGGGTAGATCAGGCTGGCGTACGAAGGCGGCGGCGATATCACCCAGCAGCGAGGCGCGGATGATGCAGCCTGCCCGCCACACCTTGGGAATCTGGGCGAAGTCGAGTTTCCAGTCGTACTCCTGCGAGGCGACCTTGAGCAGCTTGAGGCCCTGCGCGTACGAGGTGATCTTAGCGGCATACAGCGCGTGCTCTGCGGCCGCGATCAGCTTCTCCTTGTCGCCGGTGAATTGGCTTGCGCCGCCCAATACCCTGGACGCCGCCGTCCGCTCTGCCTTGAGCGCAGACAACATGCGGCTCTCCACGGAGGTGCTCAGCGTGGGGATCGCCACGCCCAGGTCGAACGAATTCTGCGAGGTCCAGCGGCCCGTGCCCTTCTGCGCGGCCTCATCGAGAATCACGTCTACCAGCGTCTTGCTGGTCTCTTCGTCCACCCGCTTGAGGATGTTGGCCGTGATCTCGATCAGATAAGAGCGCAGCTCGCGCGTGTTCCATGTCGCAAAGATCTCGGCCAGCTCCGAGTTGGAGATGCCGGCGCCGCGGTGCAGCAGGTCATAGATCTCGGCGATGAGCTGCATGTCGCCGTACTCGATGCCGTTGTGCACCATCTTGATATAGTGTCCCGCGCCGCCTGCACCCATCCAGGCGACACACGGCTGTCCATCCTCCTCGGCGCGAGCCGCAATGGCATGCAGCATGGGGCTAAGCCGCTCCCAGGCGCCGGCCACGCCGCCGGGCATCAAGCTTGGTCCCCACAGCGCGCCAGTCTCCCCGCCCGAAACGCCCATGCCGACGAACTGGATCCCGTCCACGGCCAGCGATGCCACGCGGCGATCGGTGTCGGTGAAGTAGGAGTTGCCGCCGTCAATGATGATGTCGCCCGCTTCCAGGTACGGCTTCAGCGATTCGATGGCTGTATCCACCGGAGCGCCGGCCGGCACCATCAGCAGGATCGCCCGCGGGGTCTCGAGCGCGCCCGCCAGCTCCGCCAGTGAGTTGGTGACTTTGACATTGAAGCCGGCCGGCAAACGCGGCGCCAGATCATAGCCAATCACCGAATAGCCGTTGCGCTCGAAGTTCAGCGCCAGGCTGCGCCCCATGACGCCCAGACCGAGGATTCCTAAAGCATATTTCTGTTCCATGAATTACTCCTTGATCTCCAAGACGGTATTGTGGCTCCGCCGATCAACGCTGAATGCGCGCCGAGCCGCCCTTGGCAAACGCCCGTACTTGATCCACCGTGGCCATGGTCGTGTCGCCGGGGAAAGTGGTAAGCAGCGCGCCATGCGCCCAGCCCAGGTTAACCGCTTCTTGTTCGGAAGCGCCAGACAAAAGCCCGTAGAAGAAGCCCGCGGCATAGCCATCGCCGCCGCCCACACGATCCACCACATCCAGCTCGCAGGTGGGCGACTGATAGGTCTTGCCGTTGATCCAGGCGACCGCTCCCCAACTATGGCGGTTGGTCGAATGCACCTCGCGCAAGGTGGTGGCCACCACCTTGACATTCGGGTACATGGCGGTCACTTTGTCAATCATGCCGAAAAAGACGCTGGGGTCGAGTTTGCTCTTGGCTGCCACCTCGGGGCCGGGGATGCCGAGGCCCATCTGCAGGTCCTCTTCGTTGCCGACAATCACGTCCACGTTTTCTACGATGCGCTTGAGCACCTTCAAGGCCACCGCGTGCCCGCCCCACAGATTCCAGAGCTTGGCGCGGTAGTTGAGGTCCACGGAGGTGATGGCGCCGGCCGCCTTGGCTGCCTTCATGCCTTCGATGATCAGCTCGCCCGTGGTCTCAGACAGCGCGGCGAAGATGCCGCCGCTGTTGAACCAGCGCACGCCGCCCGCAAAGATCTTGGCCCAGTCGAAGTCGCCTGGCTTCAGCTGCGCGGCGGCCTCGTTTGCGCGGTTGTAAAATACAACCGGCGCGCGCACGCCTTGACCGCGGTCGCTGTAGACCGTCGCCATGTTGGGGCCGGTCACGCCGTTATGCTCGAAGTGCTTGTAGAAAGGGGTGACGCCCATCGCGCGCACACGTTCCGCGATCAACGCGCCGATGGGGTAGTTCACCATCGCCGTCACGATGCCCGTTCGCAAGCCAAAGCAGTCGGCCAGGTTGGCGGCCACGTTGAACTCGCCGCCGCTCACATGAATGTCGCAATGGGTGGCCTTGCGGAAAGGGATGATTCCCGGATCCAAACGATGGACCAACGCGCCCAACGACACCAGGTCAAGCGCGCCTTCAGATTTCAAGTCCATGCCGTATTTCATTGCTTGCTCCTCACTTGCTCCTCACTTTATACAGCATCTCGCCAGCCTTGGCCACGTAGAGGATGCCTTCGTCCTCGCGATTTTGCCATTCGGCCGGGTTGATGCTGGCTGGATCCAGGTAGCCCAGGCTCAGCCTGGCGCAATCCTCGGGCGAGATTTTGCTCGCCAGCGTTACGCGCACATTGGGCTTCTCGACGCCGTTCTCCATCACACCCGAACCGCGCACATGGGTGCTGTGCGCCAGCACGCCCAGCGGCACATCCTTGAAACGATCCCAGTCATTCAGGAAGTAGGGCAGGATGTGATAGCCCACCTGGTAGATATATTTTCCGTGCACCGGGCTGACCACATCCAGGTGCGGCGCGTAGATTACGACCTCGCCCCCCACCTCTGCCACCGACTCCATCTTGTACATGCATTTGCCCGCAGTCCACAGCTCGTCATACATGGGCGGGCAGCAGGAGAGCACGCGTTTGTAGGGGTGATCGCACCACTTGATATGCCGCTGCGATGAGACATCCGCGGCTGCGCTCCAGGTGTCAAACACGTCGCCGACGAGAACCCCAGAAAGATCATGCCCAGAGACGATCAGCGCCGCCAAGGTGACCGGCGTTTGCAAACGTCGCGCCGCCGCATGAACCACGGCCCGCACCGGGGTATCCTTGATCCCGATCGTGCCCAGCACGGTGGCGAGCGCGCCCAGCCAGTGCGTCGCGTTGATGACATCCGGCCCAGAGATGCCGGGGAATAAGTACTTCGCGCCGCCGGAAAAGCCGACCACCTCATGCGGGAAGGTGGGGCCGATAATAACGATATGATCGTGTTCCAACGCCGCCTTGTTGATGCGGATATTGATCTCGTTGGGCAGAGACGGATGCCAGCTGGCTCCAGCCAGGCTTTTGATCTCGTCCTGCTCCAGCACGCCGAGCGACGTGAGCGCCGCGGGATCATCCCAGGCATGATTCAGCAGGCCCACGTGCTTGAAGGTCGTCGCCCGTTCCGCCGCGGTGATGCCCACCAGGTGATTCAAACCGGCTTCGTCATACCCTGGATGCGTCCCGAGCGCGACCATCACGTTAAGCTCGCGCACGTCGTGCAGCACTTCAACCACCATGCGGAACAGCTCGGGCAGCGGCAGCGAACGGGTGTGGTCGGGGATGAGCACCAACACCTTTTGCCCCGTGAACTTGCCGCCGAGGCCCTGAGCCAGGACTTCCTTGACGGCATCATGCGTCAGGAGGCCGGTTTCCGAAATTGCTTGCGCGCTAATCATAGTATTTCCTACCTCCCTGGTGAGGGCGCCCTTGCGGTCGCTCCTACACCCCCGCGTACGCCGAGAACCCACCATCCACCGGCACCGTGATGCCAGTCACGAACGAGGCCGCCGGGGAGAGCAGCCAGAGCACTGTGCCCAGCAGGTCTTCGGGAACGCCGAAGCGGCCCATGGGCGTGTGATCCACGATTCTTTGCCCGCGCGGGGTCCATCCACCCGTTTCCTGGTCTTGCACCAAGAAGCGGTTTTGCTCGCCCAGGAAGAAGCCAGGCGCAATCGCATTGACGCGAATTTTGCCAGAGTAGTTCTGCGCCAGGTGCACGGCCAGCCACGCGGTGAAGTTGGTAATGCCGGCCTTCGAGGCCGAATAAGCCGCGATATTGGTCAACGGCCGGAACGCATTCATGGAGGAGTAGTTCAGGATCACCCCTTCGCCGGTCTCGGCCATTTGCTTGGCAAGAATCTGGCAGGGCATTATGGTGCCGAGGAGGTTCAGGTCAAGCACGAAGCGCAGTCCTTCCTCCGGGATGTCGAAAAAGCTCATGGTTGGGGAGACCGTCGCCTTCGGGCTGTTGCCGCCCGCGGCGTTGACCAAACCGTAGAGCTTGCCAAAACGCTCGTTGATGGCCGCGCCGGCGGCCGTCAGGCTGTCACGGTTCATCACGTCAACCTGGAATCCGTCAACCTGGCTGCCCACCGGCCCCAGGCTTTCTTTAATGGCTGCCAGCCTGGCCAGGCTGCGGTCCAGAATCATCACGTTCGCGCCGCAGCCAGCCAGCGCGGTGACGACGTCGCCGCCCAACGCGCCGGCTCCCCCGGTCACAGCGAAGGTTTTGCCGGTGAAGTCGTACATTGCCATAAGATCATCACGGTTCATAAGAAGCTCTCCTTCAGGTTTTCCAATGTTTCGCCCATCGCCGCCATACCGCGGCGCAAAGCTCTGTATTCGCGATGGTGCTGCTTGTAAAACTCATGGCGTCTTGGGTCGGGAGAGTAGATCGGGCCGGGGTCCACGGTGCGCGCCATTTGGCCTTCGACAAGCTCAGGCCCCGTGCGGTGAGCCTGTCGAACCGCAGTCGAGCCGATCAGGCCCAGCGCGTGCATGCCCAGCAGCCCCGCGCCGGTCGCCGAGGTGTCGGCGACTTCCAACGCCATCAGTGGAACGCCCAGCATGTCGGCCAGGATCTGGGCCCACAACGGCGTGCGCGTGATTCCGCCCGTCAGGCGTACCACGTCGCCGCGAGCCGTTTCCGAGCCATACAGGGCGTCCCAGACGTCGGCGAGACAGTTAGCCACCCCTTCCATCGCCGCGCGCGCGATGTGCACGCGTGTGTGCCCCATTCCTAAGCCGTACAGCATGCCCTTGTCCTTGGGCGCCCAGTGCGGGCTGCGCTCACCGGCAAAGTAGGGCAGCAGGAAAACGCCTTCGGCGCCAGGCGCCACCGATTCTGCATCCAATGCCAACTGCTCAAAGCCGGCGGCCCCGATCAGTTCGGGATAGAGCTTGTTGCGCACCCATTCCAACGCCAGCCCGCCGTTGTTGATGGCCCCGCCGATGAACCAAAGGCCTTCGGTGAGCAAGTAACAGAAGGTGCGCTCGCCTGGATCGAACCAGGGCTCGCCCACGATCTTACGCACCGCGCCGCTGGTGCCCACGGTGATGACCATCTGACCGGGCGCGGCGATGCCGGTGCCCAGGCTGGCCATGGCGCCGTCGCTGCCGCCCGCAATCACAGGCAAGCCAGCCGGCAGCCCGGTCGCGGCCGCGGCCTCATCGGTCAGTCCGCCCACCACGGCCGACGGCGAAACCAGGGGCGGCAGTTGATCGGGAAGCACGCCCGCCAAGCGCAAGACGCCCGTATCCCAGCTCAGCGTCTGCAGGTTGAGCAATCCGGTCGTAGAAGCCAGGCTCAGATCGGTGGCCCAAACGCCGGTCAGCGCGTGTAGAATCCAGTCTTTGAGCGCCACCCACAGGTAGGCGCGCTGCGCCTGCTCCGGTTCGCATTTATGCCACCAACGTAAACGCTGGAGGTGATAGGTTGAATGCACCGGGCAGCCTGTGCGCCGGTAGAGCGCATGGATATCGGTGTCTGCGATGAGGGATCTGTACACAGAGGTCGCGCGGGCATCGGCCCAGGTCATCGCATTGGCGATGGGCGCGCCGGCATCGTCCGCCACGGGGAAGAGGCTGTGCATTGCGCCGCTGATGCAGATGCCCTGCGGCGACGACGGCGCAGACTCCATCACCGCGCGGAGCACATTCTTCACGGCTCCCCACACCAGTCTGACGTCTTGCTCGGCCCAGCCAGGATGTGGGATTTGCAGTTGATAACCGTCAGAGGCCTTCGCCCTGACGCGCCCATCCGCATCCAAGAGCACGGCTTTGCAATTCGTAGTGCCAAGATCAAGGCCAATCATCATGCCACCTCAGAGTTGCCAACTTTCCAAAAGTTGGCAACTCTTCTACAGCTGATAGACGCGTCTTGCCAGACCGTTCGCCATATCGGGAGCCATCTCGGCCGCATCGGTCATGTCAATCAGCCCGCGCAGCACCAACCCAGCGAGCCAGTTCGCGGAGGCTCGTCGCCAGACATCGTGCCGCGCAGGGATCGAGACGAAGGCTCGCGTATCGTCGTTGAACCCCGCCGTATTATACAGGCCCGCGGTTTCCATCACCTGATCGAAATAGCGCGCCATGCCATTCAGGCTGTCATTGAACCACCACGGCGGGCCGAGCTTGAGCACAGGGTAATGCCCGGCAAGCGTTGCCAGTTCGCGTGAATAGTTGGTCTCGTCCATCGTGAAGAGGATCAACGTCAGTCGCGGGTCGTTGCCGAAGCGATCGAGCAGCGGCTTTAAGTTATGCGTGAACTCGGTCGCCACGGGGATGTCATGCCCCTTGTCTGCGCCGAAGCGTTCGAACAGGAACGGGTTGTGGTTGCGGAAGGTGCCGGCGTGCATCTGCATCACCAGCCCATCCTCTGCGCTCATGCGCGCCATCTCGATCATCATGTGACCGGTGAAGCGGCGCGCATCCTCCACGGTCGCTTCGCCAGCCAGCGCGCGCGCAAAGATTGCTTCGGCTTCGACAGAAGACAGGGACGCGGTGTAGGCTGACACGACGCCATGATCGGTGGCCTTGGCGCCCATACGCTTGAAGAAAGCTCGACGTTCTTCCAGGGCGGTGATGAGCGAGGCCACCGTGGTGATCTCGCGGCCTGCGGCCTGGCTCAGCGCATCCAGGTGCGATCGCCAGCCGACGGTCTCAAGATTGACCACCGCGTCAGGACGGAAAGTCGGGCGGACAACACCGGACCAGCCGGAGTCCTTGATCGCCTGATGCCAGGCCAGCGGATCGCTGGCCGCGTCGGTGGTGCACAGCACCTCGATCTTGAAACGCTCGAACAGCGCGCGCGGGCTGTACTCGGGCCGCGCCAGCTTATCCGAAAGCTCGTCGTAGATAGCCTGCGCGCTGGCGCCGTTCAGCTTCTGCTGGATACCGAACACCGCGTACAGCTCGTGCGCTAACCAGACGCCGCTGGGTGTGCCGCGGAAGAGGGTGAAGTGATCAGCGAAGGTCTGCCAGATCTTGCGGTGATCCGTCTCGACCGGGCCGCCGTCGCGTCGCGGGATGCCCAACGCTTCCAGATGGACGCCTTGCGAGTAGAGCATACGGAAGACATAGTGGTCGGGGATGATGAACAGGTCGGCCGGCGTGCCGAAGGTCGCGTGTTCGTCGGCCAGCAGCCGCGGATCCACGTGGCCGTGTGGGCAAACGATGGGCAAGTCCGCAATCGCATCATAAAGCTCACGCGCGAGGCGACGTTGCCCTGGATCGGGAGCGAAGAAACGATCAGGAGCTAAGAGTGTTGGTGGCGCTGACATCGAACCTCCATGAACCTATAGCTTTGCCTGCCACTTGCCAGCCCAAACCAGATCATTCGGCTTACCCTTGAATTCGGACTCGCCCATGATCTTGTCAACCACCTGTTTGATGATCTCCGGGTTGCTGTGATACGCATTGATGTAGCATTTCACCATAGTGGCATCATGCAGGTGGGTCGTGAAGTTCAGCGACACCATGGCGGTGGGAACTTCGTGCACATACCAGGGGCACTCGTTGCTCATGGCAGCCTTCCACTGGATGCGGTAGTTGTTCTGCGCGCCGTAGCCGACGATGTCGGCCACGATCAGCGCCGCGTCGACGTTCTTGCGATACTCCAGCGTGCGCCCCTTGACGCGGGTGGAGCCGTCGTTGACCGTAACCTCGAAGCCGCGCTTCTCCAGCTCGGCCACAAAATTCTCAAGGACTTTCGATCCTGCGGCGATGATGCCGCCGACCTCGCCTTGCAGGTAGTACAGGCGGATGCGCTTGTGGGTCTCTGGCCGGATCGGCAGCTGGTTCAAGGTATTCTTGACCAGGGTAATGCCCTTGTCTGCCGCATCCGCGCGCATCGCCAGATGCTCCGCGCAGCCGACGACTTCCAGATCCTGTTTGGTCTTCAGCAGCGCGCCTGCTGCCTTCTTCTGAGGCAGGTTCAGCTTTGCTTTCAATCCCAACACCCGTCTCAAGGCATCATTCATGCGTTCCTCGGTAATGACGCCCCGCCTGTATCCGTTCAACATGAAGTTGAAATCTTCCTCCATGTCATTGAAGAACAGGAACATGTCACAGCCGGCCGCGATCGCATGCGGAACGTAATCTTCGCGACGCATCGCGGACGTCATGCCCAACATGTGGCTGGCATCGGTGATGACCATGCCGTTGAAGCCAAGCTGCTCCTTCAACAGGCCGATGATCAGTTCCTCGGCCAGGGTCGCCGGCAGGATGTCTTTGTCTTCCAGCTTGGGGTTGAGCTTCCGCTGGTAGTACGGCAGCGCGATATGGCCGGCCATGAACATCTCGACGCCATTGTCAATGTGGTGCCTGTAGACGCGGCCGAAGGAAGCATCCCATTCCTCAGGCGACAGCTCGTTCACGCCCAACACCAGGTGCTGGTCGCGCTCTTCGGTGCCGTCGCCGGGGAAGTGCTTGATGCAGGTGACCATATTGCCGTCTGCGCCCGCGCGGTAGCCTTCGATGTACGCACTGGTATATTTGATCACAGTGTCGGGGTCAGTGCCATAGGCGCGGGTGTTGACGATGGTGTTGCGCCAGTTGTACAGGATATCCACGCAGGGATCGAAGTTCACGTTGACGCCCAGCGCGCCCGCTTCCCGAGCCGACACGTAGCCAGCGTTGTAGGCCACGGTGGGGTCGCCGGATGCCTCACATTGCGCGCCTGAGGCGATGTAGGTGCCGTCGGAACAGGCGCCGTTGCCGCCGGCGTCGCAGTTGGCCGCGACCAGCAACGGGATTTTCGAGTCGGCCTGCAGGCTGTTGAGTAGATCCTGGCATTTTTGCGCCGTTCCACCCTGCCACCGGGCGCCGCCGATGTGATATTTCTCCAAGATCTGCGCGTTGGTCAGCTCATTACCGCTGAACATATCTTTCCCGAAAAAGAACAGGTTGGTGAAGAGCTGACCGCACTTCTCTTCAGCGGTCATCCCGGCCAGTGTGTCTTCAACCCATTTGATCTGTGCGGCTGACAGATTATAGGGTTTGGCGGTGAGGTCTACGAGTCTTGGCATTGGTACTTTCTCCTGCTGCAAATTACAGACTGAAGATTTCAGGTTGCTTGCGCAATGCTTGAACCTTCAACTTAGCTAGTCTTCCCACTCCACGCGGCCCAGCTTCTGCCACGGGGGCATTTCCGGCAGCAGCTTCTCGAACTCGGCGATCAGCGCGGCCTCATAGGCGCCCTCATACGTGCCGTCCAAGAACTTGCCGAGCGCCTCATCATAGAAACGCTTCCAGGAGCGATCCTCGCCGCCGGGGTTAATAGGATAGTACAGTACATCCACCCCTTTGGCGGAGTCCCGGTCGCCTGGCGCATCGCCGATCAGCAAGATGTGATCGTCCGCGTACTTTCCTTTGGCCGCGAACTGGAGATGCTGTTTCTTCGTGCCCATCTCCTGGCCGGCAATCACGCTCATGTACTGGGCGATGCCATTCTCGCCCCACTCGCGCTCCAGCGCTTCGACGGGCGTGGCCGACACCACCATCAAATCCACCTGGCCCTGCATCTTCTGCAGGCTTTCGCGCACCCAGGGGAAGGGCGGCACGCCATGCACCATCTCTTCGATCGCGCCGTCCACCGTGGAGGACCACAGCACGGCTTGTTCCAGCTCGGGGTGCGGGTGGTCGGCCGCGTATTGAACCATGCCCGCGTGGCTCAGCGGATAGCCCGAGTCAATGAACTCCTTGATCTTGTCCCCCTTGGGTACTTTCGCGCCGCGCGCGATTACCTCAGGGCGTTCCCGCAGCAGGTCGAAGACCCTGGACAGTGCGATCCAACGATTCAGGCCGCGCGTCTTCGAGTACAGGTTCACGAACTCACACGTCTCGCGCGCATACTTGGAGACCGCCTGAAGCCCCCAAACTCTGACGATGGTGGGGATGAAGCACTCCTTGTGTTTGAGCTCCATCGCATCGAACGCGCAGCCGTCGGAATCAATGCCGACAAAAAAGTCATGCTGAGGCTTGAAATTGATCAGCACATGGGCCGCTGCAGGAACTTTAGTAGGTGTCTTTGCCATTGTAATTCTCCTTTGGGTTGAAGGTTCTAGGAGAAGGCGGGACGCTCTTCCGCCTCCCGTCTTTTCGCTGGCTCACTTTTGCCACGGCGGCGTGTTCGACAGAAGCTGCTCGAACTCGGCGAGCAGGGCCGCCGCGTACGCGCCGGCATACGTACCGTTGAGGAATTTATCCGACGCCTCCTCATAGAAGCGCTGCCAGGACATTTCCTCGGCGCCCGGCAGGATTGGGTAGTACAGCGCATTCACCGCGTGCGCCGCGTCGCAGTCACCCAGCGCATCGCCGATCATCAGGATGCGATCATCTGGGTATTTGCCCTTGGCCGCGTATTCAAGATGCTGGCGCTTCGTGCCCATGTCCTGGCCGGCCATCAACGCCATGTAGCGGTCAAGGCCGTGTTCGCCCCATTCGCGCTGCAGCGCATCAGAGGCCGTGGTTGAGACCACTGCCAGGTCGGCCCGGTCGTGCAGCTTTTGCAGGCTTTCGCGCACCCAGGGGAAGGGCGGCACGTCGCGCACCGTCATTGCGACGGAAGCGTCAATGGCCCGCGTCCACTCCAGCCCGCGCCACAGCTCCTCGTCAGGATGGCCGGCAGCAATGTAAGCCTTCAATCCAGCTTCGCTGGGCGCGTAGCCCGAGGCGATGAAGGCCTTGAGCGCCTTGCCCTCAGGCGTCTTGACCCCGCGCGCTTGCACTTCGGGGCGTTCGGCCAGCAGATCGAACACCTTAACCAGGGCGGGCCAGCGATTGGCGCCGCGCCATTTGGAGTAAAGATTCACCCACTCCGCGGCTTCGCGCGCGTACTTGGAGATCGGCTGCAGGCCCCAGACCCTGATGGTGCTAGGGATGAAGCACTCCTTTTGCTTCAACTCCATCGCATCGAACGCACAGCCATCCGAATCTATTCCTACAAAGAAGGAATGCTCTGGCTTGAAGGCGACTAGAACTTGTGCTGCCTCAGGGATAGTACCCACGTTCATTCTCCTCGCAGAGGCGGTCATTCGCACGGCTGGCTTATTTTACCCAGAACTCACGCAGCACATAGGCGGCCATCTTAGGCGTGCGGATACGAGTGAAGATGCCCTTGTGGTTGATGCCGCCCACGCGCATCAGGCTTTGCACTGCGGCAAAGTCGGCAAAGTTCCACACCTGCATGCCCGCGACAAACTCACGCGCGTCGGCCACCTCCAGATGGAAACGAATGTAGTCGGCCTGGTACTCCTCGGTCCACATGACATTGGGGTGGCCGTGGAACCCAGGGATGGTGTCGGCGCCAAACTCGGTCATGATGATCGGCTTGCCCCAGCGCTCCCAGACCTGATCAAGCTCCGCTTCCAGTTTCTGCCGCGCGATATCCAGTTGACCGCCCAGCGTGTACCAACCCCAATAGCGGTTCATACAGACGACGTCGCACTTCTCCATCCAAGTCTGCGGGCCGCCCATCACGGTGACGATGGTCACCAGGCGTGTCGGATCGAGCTCGCGCGCCCGCGCAATCTCCGTATCGAGGAAGATCTTGCCCGGCAGGTTGACGGCTTCCGTAGCCGGATCGCTTTCGCCCAGCGCGCCCACGCCAAAACCCTTGGGCATCGGCTCATTCGCCACGCACCACATCACGACGGCCGGGTGGTTCTTGTCGCGTGCGATCATCTCCTCGATCTGCTGCAAGCACATACGCAAGCGCTCAGGAGCGTTTGCTTCATCAGTCATCTGCAGGCTGACGGCCGGAATCTCGTCAATGATCAGGAAGCCTTCGCGGTCGGCCATCTGCATCTCTTCCTCGCTGTACGGGTAGTGCGAGGTGCGGTAGCTGTTGGCGCCAGTCCAACGCATGAGCTGATAATCCTTGACCACCAATGGCAGGTTCAGGCCCTTGCCGCTGGCGATGAAATCCTCGTGCCGGCCGAAGCCGTTCAGCTTGACCGGTTGGCCGTTGAGCAGAACCTGGCCGCCATCCACGGCGATCGTGCGGATGCCAACCTTGAGGCTGTAGCTGTCGTCCTCGCTTGCCACGGTCAGGTCGTAGAGGTA
>JBGAVB010000070.1:0-9477 GCA_044228345.1 Anaerolineae bacterium
GGCACGATGGGGATATCGTACAGCGCCAGCAGCTGCTTGGATTCGGTCTCGGTCATGATGGTGCGGCCGGACGCGCGCACAGCATCCACCAACTGCGCCGCGTGGGCGCGATTTTGGCCGCCGGTCTCGGCATCGGTGCGCAGCACAGGCGTTTCGTAGAGGCCGCGCAGGTTGTAGCTGTAACGCCACATGTAGTTGAACATGCGCGTGGCGGTGTCGGGATAGTTGAAGGTCGGGATCGTGCCCTGGTTAAGGATGGCTTCTCCCTTTTCCACGTCCGAACCCCCCATCCAACTGGCCAGGACCGGCTTACCCGTCGCCTGCGCAAACGGGACGAGCGCCTCGGCCGTGCGCGTGGCATCCGTCATGGCCTGGGGCGTGAGGATGACGAGCAGCCCATCGCTGTTGGCGTCGCGAGCCGCAATTTCGAGCGCCTGCGCGTAGCGCTGCGGGCTGGCGTCGCCCAACACATCCACCGGGTTGTTGTGACTCCACGCAGACGGCAGGATCTTGTTCAGTTCCTCGTAGGTGGCCTGCGACAGCTCGGCCAGCTCACCGCCGCCCATGAGCAGCGGCCGCCTTGGCCGCGCCTTCGGTGCGCCCCGGCTTGATGACGATGATCGGCTTGGTCAGCGCAATCTCACGCGCGGCGGAGAGAAACGCGCGTGCATCGCCGATCGTTTCCATGTAGATGACAATGCTCTCGGTGCGTGGATCATCGCCCAGGTAATGGATCAAATCGCCCCAGCCGACATCCAACATGGAGCCGATGGAGACGAAGGCGGTGAAACCCACATTCTGCTTGAAGCTCCAGTCGAGCACGGCCGTGCATAGCGCGCCGCTCTGGCTGATGAAGCCAACCTTGCCGGGGCGGGCGATGGCGTTGGCAAAGGTGGCGTTCATGCCGCTGAGGCAGTTCATCACGCCCAGGCAGTTGGGGCCGATGATGCGCATCTTGTTGCGCGCCTGCGCCATGATCTGCGTCTCCAGCGCAACCCCCTCTGGGCCGGTTTCCTTGAAGCCCGCCGAGATGATGATCGCCCCGCGCACGCCTGCTTCGACGCATTCGCCGATAATGTCAGGGACCGTGGGCGCTGGCGTCACAATAACTGCCAGGTCAATCTGATCAGGCACCTCACGGATGCTTGGATACGCCTTGATGCCCAACACGTTGGGACGTTTGGGATTGATGGGGAAGATCGTGCCGCCAAAGGGGCTGCTGATCAGATTCCAGAGAATGGTGCGCCCTACGCTGCCTGCCTTCTCCGTGGCGCCAATCAACGCCACTGTTTGCGGGCTGAAGATGGCATTGAGCGGCTGCTGATCGTAACGGAGGTAATCGTGCGTGGGATCAATGCCCGGCGTTCGTGATGTTTGAGTCATCTTTCCATCCAGTTCTTGTTCTGTGATTCTACAGCTTCTCCACCGCGTGCAGCGTGCGCTGCCGACCATTAAACGTTGCCCACCAACGGATGCCCACGCCGCGAGTCATTTCCAGAGTCACATCGAATCCGGCCGCCAGGTTGACGGAACGGAGGCTGTCCGCACCGAAGGTAATCCATTGATTAGTGCACACGCTTCAGAATGATTGTAACACACGTCGTGTCGTGGTACAATACCTGCAAGCATTCTGTTACAAAATGGTCTTGTCCGATGAGCATTCTACCCATCAACCTGGATGATCTGATCAACGCCCGTTCGGTTGAGTCGGTGCGCCGCGAATTCAAAGGAACCTGGTCTGCTCCCATCCTGGATCAAACGATACGCACGATCGGCGCCTTTGCCAACGATTTTTTCAACCTCAACGGCGGCTACATCGTGATCGGAGTGGATGAAAATAACGGTTTACCGGTCTTGCCGCCGCGCGGCCTCGAAGGTTTCAATCTTGATGAGATTCAGAAACAGATTCGAGGAAACTGCAAGAAGATTGATCCTGAGTACCAACCAGTGATTGCGCCTGAGGTGTACCAGGGAAAACAGATTATGGTCATATGGGCTCCAGCCGGCGATGTGCGACCCTACCTGGCGCCAGAGACGGCCCGCGGCGGCGAGCGAAGGTACTTCGTCAGGCAAGGCGCTGAAACGGTCGAGGCCAGAAGTGAAATTCTGACCCAGCTCATGGCTATGACTGCCAAAGTTCCCTTCGACGACCGTCGCAGCCTGGGGCATACGATTGACGTGATTTCACCGGCGCTGGTTCGCAACTTCTTATCCGACATCAAGAGCGATCTCGTGTCACCGGGCGTCCAGATTGCAGATCAAGATTTGTATCGGTACCTACGGATTTCGGCCCAGGTGAACGGCTTCGATGCGCCCAGGAATGTCGCCCTCCTTTTCTTCGTCAATGAACCGGAGATCTACTTCCCAGGCGCAAGAATCGAAGTGGTGCAATTTGGAGATGGGGCCGGCGGCGACCTCATCGAAGAGAAGCTGTTCCGCGGGCCGTTGTCAGCGCAGGTGCGGCAAGCGTTGGACTATTTGGATGCCTTGAGCACTACGATGATTCGGAAGATTCCCCGGCAGGCCGAAGCCCACAAAACGGTCGCTTTTCCATACGAAGCGATGGAAGAGGCCCTGGTGAACGCAGTGTATCATCGCAGCTACGAAGGAGTGCAGGAGCCGGTAAAGGTCTACCTCTATCCTGACCGGATGGAAATCATCAGCTACCCTGGTCCGGTGCCCGGCATCGAAATGCGGCATTTCGAGGTGGGCGCGACCGTGCCCCCGGTGCCGAGTCGCAACAGGCGTATAGGTGAATTCTTGAAAGAACTTCGCCTGGCTGAAGGGCGAGGTACAGGCATCCCCAAAATCTACCGCAAGATGAATGAAAACGGTTCGCCGCGACCGATTTTTGAGTTCGATGAGAGCCGAACTTACTTTCGCGTCATTCTCCCAGCCCATCCCCAATATGTGGTCATCCACGCACTACGCGAAAGCGCCCATTTGTGGGCCGCAGGTGAGCGTCAACGGGCTATTGAGAACCTGGAAGAGGCGGCGAGTCGCGCAGCGAACTCCGGCGCGCTCGTGGGGCAGATGATTGAATATCACGCTTTCTTGGGTAATGCTCGCGCAGCTGAGAGGCTTTTTGCCAGCGTTCGCTCCGACGCGACGATGATGGATGCACATCTACCCTTCATTGCCATGGCGAGATATTACCTCGACATCGGCGAGCCCATAAAAGCAGCAGACCTGCTTTCTCAAATCCCGTCGCCGACGAGAATTGATGACCTCATCGAGCTTGCTGTTTTGTACAAAAGGTCTGGCCGCTTTGCCGATGCACACAGCGTGTTCGCGTCAAATTACGATATGATCAAAGACAGCGCCAAAGCCGTTCATGAATATGCTCAGACGAAGCTCAGGCTGTCTATGTCTTCAGCATCAAGAGACAGAGCGACGAAGCGGCGGCTGACGCGAGACGCAATTGAGTTGCTGCGACGCGCCATTCAGTTGTCTGACGATCGTGTTCGCAACGCCTGGTGCTACTTCGACCTGGCCAAGGCGCTAACCTGGCTAAAAGCCCCGGATACTGAGATACGCCAGGCCTATGAAAAGGCGCTGGAGCTGCAGCCAAACGAACCACGATTCAGTGAGTCGTTCGAGGATTGGGAGCGAAAATGACATGATTTCAACCAGCTATCAGATCCCCGGCCTTGTCTTAACCGACCATGAATTCAGCCTGCCGCTCGATCATGCGCAGCCGCACGGCGAGCCGATCAGCGTTTTTGCGCGGGAGGTCGTTGCGGTTGACAAGAGCGCGCTGCGAGATTACCGGGTCCTCCTGCTCGATCAACGCGGCACCGGTCGCAGCACGCCGCTGACATTCCAGACCCTGGCGCGCTTGCCGTCGCCCCAGGCCCAGGCTGACTATATGAAAAACTTTCGCGCCGACGCCATCGTACGCGATGCCGAGTTGATTCGCCAGACCCTGGCCGACGCGGAGACGCCGTGGACTGCGCTGGGGCAGAGCTTCGGTGGTTTCTGCCTGTTGACTTACCTATCGCTGGCGCATCAAGGCCTGGCCGCGGCGCTCATCACCGGCGGTCTGGCCTCCCTGACCCGCCCCGTGGATGATGTCTATCGCGCCACCTATCGCCGGGTGCTGAGCCGGAATCAGCGCTTCTACGAACGCTATCCGCAGGATGTGGCGCGCGGCCAGCGCATCGTGGACTACCTGCTGACGCACGATGTTCGCTTGCCGGGCGGCGGACGCCTGACTGCGCGCCGCTTCCAGCAGGTGGGCATGGGCTTTGGCGCCAGCAACGGCTTCGAAGAGGTGCATTACCTGCTGGAAAACGCCTTTGTCGCTGGCGCCCATGGCCCGGAAATCAACTTTGTCTTTCTGCGCGCGCTCGAGTCCATGCAGCCCTTTGACACCAACCCCGTCTATGCCTTGCTGCACGAACCGTGCTACTGCCAGGGCGCGGCCGCCAACTGGTCGGCAGCGCGCGTGCAGGCCGAATTCCCTGCGTTCGATCTGCACGCAGCCGCAAACGGCCAGACGCCAGTCTACTTCATGGGCGAAATGATCTTCCCGTGGATGTTCGAAGATTATGCCTACCTGCAGCCGCTACAAGCCGCCGCGGAAATCCTGGCCGCATACGACGGCTGGCCGCCGCTGTATGACGTGGACGTACTGCGCGCCAACCGCGTGCCGGTTGCGGCCCTTTCTTACTACGATGATATGTATGTCGAAATGGCATTTGCCCAGGAGACGGCGCACACCGTGCGCGGCCTGAAGCTGTGGGTGACCAATGAATACGACCATAATGGCCTGCGCGCCGACGGCGAGCGTGTGCTGGGCCGCCTGCTGGACATGCTGCACGGCGCAGTCTAGACGGCTCACGCCGGCTAACTCGATCGCATGCAGCCGTTGACCGGCCAGAACGACAAGGGGACTTCGATGGGATTTTTCGATACGCTCAAATCCGTCTTCAAGGGCGGCGGTGATCGCAAGCCGCCGGATGCCAGCGCCTGGTACTACGTGCGCTGCCAGCGCTGCGGCGAGGTCATCAGGGCGCGGGTGGACATGCGCAATGATCCCAGCGAAGATGACGATGGGCAGTACGTCGTACGCAAGACGCTGGTGGGGGGCGCGCGCCGCTGCTTTGCCCGCCTGGAAATGACCCTGACCTTCGACGTCGGCCGGCGCCTGCAAAGCCAGGAGGTGACAGGCGGCGAGTTCGTCACAGAGGCCGATTACACGGCATCCCTGGCATAGGCAGGCCCAGCGACGCCAGCCCGTGTACCGCACGCTGCGGTCAAGACGGCGCAGGTGGAGCTGCGCTGACCGCCGGCAGCGCCTCGACCGTCGTCTCGCGATCGAGCTGCGTATCTTCCCAAGACACCGGGTCTTCCAATGGCTCCAGGTGCGTCACGATGGTGACGCCTGTCAGCGCCTCACGCACCTCGCGTTCGATCTGCTCCAGCAGTTGATGCCCTTGCTGCACCGTCCACTGGCCAGGCACCAGGATGTGAACCGACATGAAGCGCCGCGAAGCCGATTGGCGCGTGCGCAAGGCATGGAACTGCAGACCATGCCCGCGATACTTGTCCAGGATGTTGGTCACAATGTCGCGTTCGGGCACAGGCCAGGCTGTATCGAGCAGCCCAAGCGCCGAGCGGCGCACGAGCTGCACGCCCGACCAAACGATGTTGAGCGCAACGGCAATGGCAATCAGCGGATCCAGGCGCTCCCAGCCGGTCAATGCCACGGCGCCGATGCCGGCCACCACCCCAACCGATGTCCAGACGTCGGTCATCAAATGCTGCGAGTCGGCCTCTAGCGTGATCGAGCCGAAGCGCTGGCCTGCGCGCCGCAGCACCAGGGCCACGCCCAGGTTGATGAGCGAGGCCAGCACGGAAATGCCCAGGCCCAAGCCAACCGCTTCCAACGGCTGCGGGTGCAGGAGGCGATTCCACGCCGCAACGCCGATGCTGATGGCCGCCACCAGGATCAGCGCGCCTTCCACGCCGCTGCTGAAATACTCGGCCTTGTCATGCCCATAGACACGATCCTCGTCGGGCGGCCGGGCGGCCACCGTCAACATCGCCAGCGCCATCAGGGCGGCCGCCAGGTTGACCAACGACTCCAGCGCATCGGACAAGAGGCCAACCGAGCCAGTGACGAAATAGGCGGCCGTCTTCAGGCCGATGGTCAAAACGGCCGCGGCAATCGAAAGCCAGGCTAAACGCGTCAACGAAGGTCGGTGCATGATCTTACCCTTTCAATCGGGAATCGCCTTGATCGGCGACCTGTTGCACACATAGCAAGTGGGCCGCACTGAGATATCGGTCAGTGTTTGGCAAACGGCGCAAGGGTGGAGCTGCCCGCTGCGCAGAGGAACTTTCACACGCCGACCGATCTGCGTCGGGTCAACCGCGGCGCTCAGCGTGATCGCGGCTTCGGGGCAGGCCGCCGCGCAAATACCACAGTCCACGCAGTCGGCGGCGATGAAACTAAGGTCAAACCCGGTGGATGACGAAGCATCTGGCGTCGAAGCTAACGGCTCTTGCGTTGTCCAGCGAATGGCGGCCGTGGGACAAAAACGCGCACAGAGACTGCACGCGCTGCATTCCGCGCTGACCTCAACGGTAGCCCACGGCAGGTCGCTTGCATCGAACTCAGAAACCGCGGGTGCACCGAGCCGCGACAAAGCCGCGGTCAGGTGGCGGCGTTGATAGGGCACTTCATCGCCGCGCTGCAGCGGCGGCACGATGGTCATGTCCGGCGGCGCTAAGGCATCCACAGCCACCGCGGAGACCACCTGCGCGGTGGTACGCCGCAAGAAGGTCAGAAATTCACGGCGTGAGTACGACGGCTGCTGACCAGAAAAAAGATCCACGCGATGCGATGCAACCAGCGCGGCTGGCTCGGTGAGCTGGGTGCGCAGCTTCACCGGATGCCTCCAGGATTCCAGCAAGCGATTGGCCTGCGCCGCCGTCTCGTGGATGAGAGGCGCGGCCTTGCCAAGTGGGCACCCGGCGCAGGCGCTGTCATTCAGCCACAGGTTGCGCTGGCGCGGTCTTGCCAGGTCGAGAAGCTCGCCCAGGGAGAGCGCCGCCAGGCAGCGGCCAGTCTGCAAAACCGCCTCAACGGGCGCGACGGTTTTGTCTGGATGCACATTGGCCGGGCACGTCAACTCCAACGCGCGCGCGGTGAGCGGCGCCGCGGCATCCAACATCTTCTGATCATCCTGCATTTGCCGGGGTGTGGAAAAAACACCCGTTGGGCACACCTTGAGGCAGATGCCGCAGTGGACACAGGCCTCAGGCTCTATCTGCACGTTTGGTCCGTAAACCGAAATCGCAGCGACCGGACACGCCTGCGCGCAAAGGTCGCAGTTGGCGGCCTTGAATCGGCGATTGAGGCACACGCTGTCATTGACAGCCGGCGTCTCTGTGCTGAATGTGGTGAAAAGTCTGGTCAGGAGCGAAAGATCAGGCATCGAAAAATCCACACCTCATGGGCAAAAGCCGATCCGAAAAATCACCTCGGCCGGCAGCGTCCTGGGCGCAGGGATTCAAGGCGGCCGGCGGTCGGTCAGCGTTGGTCAAGTATTGTGTGACCAGTTTTGATTGTATCACAGGGCCATGGGCAGGTCAAAGCACCGCGCAGCAGATTGACAAACGACACTTCATGTGCTAACATATGAGTAGTCATTCATATGTTTGCGATTAAACGGTGGCGCTGATGAATCCCGATGCGATCAATAGAGATAACCATCCCCTACAGCAGGCTGTTCCATTGCTGGCGCCTGAGCAAGCCGCGCGCCTGGCGGATCTCTTCAAGTCGCTGAGCGACCCGACACGTGTGCGGCTGATGTCGGCGCTGGCGCAAACGCCGGAACTGTGCGTCAGTGATCTCAGCACGCTGTTGGGTATGGGGCAGTCGGCGGTTTCGCATCAACTGGCCTATCTGCGTGAGATGAGCCTGGTGCGCATGCGCCGCGCCGGACGTCACATCTTCTACGCGCTGGACGATGATCATATTCAACGCTTGTTCGAGCAAGGTCTGGATCACGTGCGACATGGGTGATTCTGTGCAAACGATTAAACTTGACCTGCCGGTCATCTTACCGGCAAACGGGGACTGCGAACCCTGCACCGAACGTCTGTTGGAAACCTTGCGCCAGCGTGACGGCCTCTTCGAGGCCCATCTCGATCACAACGGCGGCCAGGCGGCTCAACTTTGCCTGCATTATGACCCGAGCCTGGTGACAATGGCCATGGTGGAGCAGCAGGCGCGCGAGGCTGGCATCAGCGTGCAGCAGCGCTATCGTCACCGCGAGTTGACCATCGAAGGCATGGACTGCGCCGATTGCGCCCTGAAGCTGGAGCGCGGGGTGGGCCAGCTGAATGGGGTGCTGAACGCCGCGGTCAACTTCACAGCCGGCAAGATGTGGGTTGAGTATGACACCGATGCGATTGACCAGAGCGTCATCGCGGGGCGCATCCATCGTCTGGGTTATGCAGTGAAAGAACAAGCTGGTGGGAAGCAGGAAGAAGAATCAACGGCTTCCGTCTTTGGGCGCTTTCTCACTGCGCACCCCCGTGATATCTCCACGCTGCTGGCAGGGCTGCTGATAGCGCTGGCTGGCGGGCTGGCGCTCGTCGGCGCGGCCGGCTGGCTGGTCAATGCCGTAGCCGTGCTTGCAACCGCCACAGGCGGCTGGTTCGTGGCGCGACGGGGACTCAGCGCGCTGTGGATCAATCGCGAGCTGGACATGAACTTCCTCATGACGTTGGCAGCCGTGGGCGCGCTCGTCATCGGAGAGGTGCAGGAAGCTGCGCTGGTCATGTTCCTCTTCAGCTTGGGCGAAACGCTTGAAGCCTACACCATGGATCGTGCCCGCCAGAGCCTACGCAGCCTGCTGACGCTGGCGCCCGCCACCGCCACCCGGCTGACGGGCTGCCTGGACTGCGAGGAGCACCTGGGGCAGGATGGCTACAGCGGTGGACTGTGTCCTTTCTGCGCGCAGCATGAGACGCGGGTGCCGGTGGCTGAGCTGCGCGTCGGCGACTTGATCCTGGTCAAAGCAGGCGAACGCATTGCCATGGATGGAATCGTCACGGCCGGCAGCTCCACGGTCAATCAGGCTTCCGTCACCGGCGAAAGCGCGCCGGTGGACAAAGCTGTGCATGCCGAGGTCTATGCCGGCACACTCAATGGCAGCGGTGCGCTTGAAGTGCGGGTCACACACCTGGCGGCAGACAACACGATCAGCCGTTTGATTCATTTGGTGGAACAAGCGCAGGCGCAAAAGGCGCCCACGCAGCGCTGGGTTGACCGCTTTGCGCGCATCTACACGCCTGCCGTGGTGCTGGGTGCGCTGTGTATCGCCCTGGCGCCGCCACTCCTGGCCGGCCAGCCTTTCTGGAATCTGCCCGACGGCGCGCATGGCTGGCTCTACCGGGCGCTGACCATGCTGGTGATCGCGTGCCCCTGCGCGCTGGTCATCTCCACGCCGGTCAGCATTG
>JBGAVB010000071.1:0-9465 GCA_044228345.1 Anaerolineae bacterium
TGGTTTGCGGCCGCGTACCCTTCCAGGCTGATTCGCCCACGGCCGTCATGATGCAGCATATCACACAGCCGCCGCCGCCGCCGAGGCAGTTCAATCCGCAGCTGCCAGCGGCCGCCGAAGCGGTGATTCAAAAGGCGCTGGCCAAAGACCCCGCGGCCCGCTTCAGCCGCGTCAGCGAGATGGCGGCCGCGTTCCAGGCAGCCGTGACCAGCTCCGAGACCACACTGGTGAACTCGATGGCCGCGTTGGATCCAGCGGCGACCCTGGTGTCAGGCGAGCCGACGGCGCGGCCAGCCGCGGTCACGCCCCCGGCGAGCAGAGCAACTCCGGCGAGTCAAACGCCCGCCCCGATTCCTGCCATAGCTCCCCCCAGTTGGCTGGCGCCCACGCTGGCAGCCGTGGCATTGATCGTGATCGTCGGCGCCTTTTTGGCGTTGCGCGGCCGCCAAGGGGGTGGGATGGCGATGCCAACGGGCGACCTGTCCCTCGTACGCTTTAGCGACGGCGCATCGCTGTCCGATCAGGCCGAGGCGACGTTGACCGGCCTTCCCACGCCAGCGGCTGGGACACAGGTTGAGGTCTGGCTGTTGCGCGGCGATGAGCGCCGCCAGAGCATGGGCGTTGTCACGTTCAACAACGGCCAGGGCGCCGCCAAATTCGCCGAGCCAAACAGCGGCATTCTGGTGGCTGATTTCGACGCCGCCGCGGTCACCCTGGAACCCGCGCCAGACAACAACCCGCTGCCGTCGGCGACGGTTCTGCTGCAAGGCGCGCTGCCGCCCCAGGCCTTGATGCACATCGGCCATCTGCTGGTGGCGCGAGAAGACACCCCGGATAATATCGGCTACGTGGTGGGCCTCCGCGGCCAGGCCGAGCGCCTGCAGGAAACCGCAGCCGCGCAACTTGCGGCGCTGCAGGCGCAGAATCTGCAGCAGGTCAAACAGACGGCGGAGGGGATTATCAACCTGATCGAAGGCAATGGCGGTGAGCATGCGGGCGACCTCGACGGCGACGGCGTGGTGTACAACCCTGGCGATGGCTTCGGCCTGTTTCCCAACGGTGTCCACGTTGGCTACATCCAGGGCACGCTGGAACATGCCGCTTTGGCTGCCGGCGCCCCCGATGCCACCCCCAACATCAAGCTCCATGCGGCGCATGTTCAGATCGCGGCCCACAACGTGAGCGAGTGGGTCGCCAGTTTGCGTGACTTGTCGTTGAAGATTGCCCAGGCTTCGAACCTGAACGAGGTCAACGCGCAGATTCGCGAGGCCGCTTCGCTGGCGAAACGCATCTTGGACGGTCAAGATATCAATGGCAATGAGCAAATCGAGCCGATTCCAAACGAAGGCGGTGCGCAGATGGCCTATCTGCACGCCCAGTTCATGGCCGACATCATCCTGACTAAGCCGTAGGCCGCTGGTGAACCAAGCCGCTTGATCAGCCAAGTGCGCATCGGTCATGATGACTTCGACGGCAGCAATTGATGATAGCGCGGCCTCTGACTGATACCCATCCAGATGTGGAACGGTTGCATCTGGCGCTGATGCGTAACGCACCCTCGTGGCGCAAAGCGGAGATGGTGGGCCAAATCGAGACTATTTGCGCGAATGGGCGTCGCGCCTGGCTGTGGCGGAGTTGTTAGGAGAAGCCCTACAGGTTAGTTGAGCGCGAATCAGCGCGCACGTTGAGGACTGGGAGGATCCGCTGCCTTGTGAACCGATTACTTGGCTGGCGTTGTACGTTGTGCGGCGCAGAATACGCGCCGCACGAAATCGAGTATGTCTGCCCACGCCACGGTGATGCGGGCATCGTGGACGCCGTTTACGACTACGCCGGCATCGCGGCCATCACATCGCCAGGCGCGCTGGCGGCCAGCCGTGACCTGTCCATGTGGCGCTACCGCGCCCTGCTGCCGGTTGCCGCGGATGCGGCCGCGCCGCCGCTGCATGTCGGCGGCACGCCGCTCTACCAGGCGCAGGCGTTGGGCGCGCAGCTTGGCCTGCCCAATCTGTTCGTCAAGGACGATGGGCGCAATCCCACGGCCTCGTTCAAGGATCGCGCCAGCGCGTTGGTCTTGATGAAGGCGCAAGAGCGAAGCGCGTCCATCGTGACCACGGCCAGCACGGGCAACGCCGGCGCCGCGCTGGCCGGCCTGGCCGCCAGCATCGGGCAGCCGACGGTGATTTTTGCGCCCAAGACCGCGCCGCCAGCCAAGGTGGCGCAGCTGCAGACCTATGGCGCGACCGTGCTCCTGGTGGATGGCAATTACGACGCCGCGTTCGAGCTTTGCCTGGCCGCGTCGAAGGAGTTCGGCTGGTACTGCCGCAACACCGGCTACAACCCTTACACCGTGGAAGGCAAGAAAACGGCCGCGTTCGAGATCTGCGAACAGCTGCAGTGGCGGGCGCCAGACGCTATTTTCGTCTCCGTAGGCGACGGCAATATCATCACCGGGCTGCACCGCGGCTTGCAGGACTTGCTGGCGCTGGGCTGGATTGACAGGCTGCCGAAGCTGATGGCCGTGCAGGCCAGCGGCTCGTCTGCCATCTACAACGCGTGGGCCAGCGGCGTGGACGCCATCACCCCGGTGCAGGCGACCACCGTAGCCGACAGCATTGCGGCGGACCTGCCGCGCGACGGCTTGCGCGCGCTGCGCGCCATCCGGCAGACAGGCGGCAAGGCCATCCAGGTGACCGATGCCGAAATCCTGGCTGCCATCCCGCTCTTGGCGCGGCTAACGGGCGTCTTTGCCGAGCCGGCCGGCGCCGCGGCATTGGCGGGGCTGCAGGCGGCGATGCGAGACCAGGGATCGGCCATCGCGCCGGAGGCGACGGTGGTGCTGATGATTACAGGCAATGGGTTAAAGGATATCGGCAGCGCGATGAAAGCCAGCGGGCAAGCAGCCATCATCGAGCCGACGCTGGCCGCGGTGAAGAAAGCGCTTAAGACGGCCAGGTGAAGGATGAACGAACCAGAGGAAATTGATCTTCTCCAAGGGCCAGGCGATGAGCCAACGCCCGCGCGGCGGGTGGCCGAACCTGCCCCAAACACCATCTACCGGTTGGATGAGCTCGAGCACGAAATGGAGGCCGTCACGGATCAACTCGATGACCTGATCAAGCGCTACGATCCGGCAGGTGGATTGGTTGGCAACAAGGAGATGGTACGTGCCTGGCAGCGGATGTATTCCCTGTGGAACCAGGCCGAATTGATGGATCAGTCGCTCAGCGCCGGCAGCCGGTCATCCTTGGAGACGTGGCAGCAGTACGTTGCTCTGTGGGAGTTCTGCATGCGCACCGCACCACCGCCAGACGAAAACGACCGGGCACAAAAAATAGCAGAGTGGGAAACCTATCATGCGAATGTCCAAAAAGTAAACGCCCGAAGACGCGCACAGGGGGTCGAAAATGGAAGCACACCTTATTGCCCCACTGCGTAAAGCTGTTCAATTCCTGGAAGGAGCGGGCCACCGTTACGCCATCATTGGCGGGATTGCGTTGGCCCAATGGGGCTTTGTGCGCGCCACGCGTGACGTTGACATCCGCGTCCTGGTGCCGGATACAGATTATGCCAGGACGCGTGCGGCCCTCCGCGCCGCATTTCCAGAACCCGCCAGAACGCATCTTAAGACGCATCCGTTTGTCGTTGCGGTGGAGATTGATCAGGTTATTGTTGATTTCTTGCTGGCCGGACCCGGCTACGAGGAACAAATCGTTGAAAGAGCCGTGCGCAAGGACATGGGCGGATGGTCGGCCTGGGTTTGCTCAGCCGACGACCTGTTGATTCAGAAGGTCTACAGCCAACGAGAGAAGGATTGGCTCGACATCGAGGCCTTGCTCATCGAACAAGGGAGTCAACTGGATCAGGACTACATTCGCTTCTGGATCGAGCAATTTGCCGAAGCCCTGGAAGTCCCTGAAATTCTGGATCGTTATCAGAAACTGGTGGCGAAAGTCGAACGACTGCCACGCACGACCAAATAAGACCCAAAGAAAGACCAGGCAAACCGCTTCATGACGAACAAATCAATGATCACCGGCCCCACGTTCAACGAAATGCTGCACCCTGACACCATTGCGTCGGCGACGCGCGCACGCGCGCTGCGCATGAAGACCGAGGACCCACTCGATCCGATCAATCTGTTCAATATCACCTGGAAAGATGCGGCCAATACGCCCTACTACCAGGTGCTGCCCAAGGCCCTGACCGGCGTGGACGCGAACATCGTGGTCCTTTACGGCAAGGAGTTCCCTACCGGCGCGCACAAAGTGGGCGCGGCCTACTCAGTGCTGGTGGAGAAGGAGTTGTTCGGCGAGGTGGACCCCAGCCAGCACACGCTGGTTTGGCCCAGCACGGGCAATTACGGCATTGGCGGCGCGTGGGTGGGCTGCCGCATGGGCTTCGATGGCATCGTGGTGCTGCCAGCCGAGATGAGCCAGGAGCGCTTCGACCGCATCAAGAGCTATGGCGCGCGCGTCATCGCCACGCCCGGCTCGGAATCGAATGTCAAGGAGATCTACGACAAGACCTGGGAGCTGCGTCGCGATCCCAAGGTGCGCGTGCTCAACCAGTTCGAGGTGATGGGCAACTACCGTTTCCACTATTATGTCACTGGCAACACGATTGTGGAGTTGGCCGCGCTCCTGCACAGCCAGGGCATCGGCAATGGCAAAGTGGCCGCGTACTGCTCAGCTATGGGCTCGGCCGGCACGATTGCCGCGGGCGATCGGCTGAAGCAGGTGTGGCCTGATCACCGCATCATCGGCCTGGAACCGGTGCAGTGCCCCACGATGTACAACAACGGTTACGGCAGCCACGACATCCAGGGCATCGGCGACAAGCACGTCACCTGGATTCACAACGTCCTCAACATGGACGCGATCATGTGCATAGACGACATCGAGTGCAAGAAGGGATTGCAGCTGCTGACCGAGCCGGCCGGCTGGGAAACCCTCAGCGCGCGCTATGGCATCCCAGCAGAAACCGTGCAGAGCCTCTCGACCATCTTCGGCATCAGCGGCGTGTGCAACGTGCTGGGCGCGATCAAGACGGCCAGGTTCTACGGTTTGGGCAGCCAGGAGACGGTGGTCACCATCTGCACCGACGCGATTGACCGCTATTACTCCGTCATGGCTTCGATGACCGAATGTTACGGGCGCATGGATGAAACCGAGGCGGCCGTGCGCGTCGAGTCCATTTTCCACGGTCAGAAGACCGATTGGATTCGCGAGGGCACGCAGCACGCCCGCGCTTGCTGGCACAACCTGAAGTATTACACCTGGGTGGAACAGCAAGGCAAGACCGTGCAAGAACTCGATGCGCAGAAGGACCCAGCCTGGTGGCTTGAGCATCAAGCGCTGGTCGCGGAGATTGACAGCAAGATTCGCGCTGCGCGAGGATAATGAGGACATTTACCTATGCAGGTTCGTGATTCTGATGCGCAGTTCCGTGCGCACGAGGCCGCGGGGGCGTACGTCACCGTCAGCGGCGAGCGCATTTTCTATCGCACCGAAGGCGACCGCGGGGACGGCAGCCCGGTGGTCATGCTGCACGGCGTGCCGACCAGTTCGTACCTCTACCGCAAGCTGATCTCCTTGACGGTGGGGCGCCATTTTGTGCTGGCGCCTGATTTCCCTGGGCTTGGACTTTCGGCCAAGCCAGCGGATCGCGACTACACCTGGCATGCGCTGGCTCAATTTGTGAGCGATTTCGTGGCCGCCATGAAGCTCCAACCGGTTCACCTGGTCATGCACGACATCGGCGGGCCGATTGGCCTGGAGTTCGCGATTCGCAACCCCGACAAGGTCGCCAGCCTCACGCTGCTGAACGCGCCGACGCAGGTCAGCGCGTTCAAGAAACCGTTTGTCATGCAGATGCTGGCAACCGGGGGGTTGAACAGCCTGGCCTTCGCCATGCTGCAGCCGCGGCTCATGCTTTCGACCTGGCAGAGCATGGGCACCACCGGCAAGTACAGCGTCAGCCTGACCGACATGCAGGTTTACCGGCGCCTGCTGGCGCACAACAACGGGCAGCAGAGCTTCTTCAAAATCATGCAGGGCTTCGAGACAACGGCCGAAAAGGAGCGTTTCTTGGACGAGGGCCTGCGCAAACTGAACAAACCGGCGTTGGTAATCTGGGGCAGGCACGACCCGGCCATCGCCGTCGCGCATGGCGAGTGGTTTGCGCAGCGCGTTCCAGGCACGCAGATGCATCTGCTCGAGGCCAAGCATTTCTTGATGGAAGACCATGCCGAGGAAATGGCCGGCCTGATGACGCCGTTTTGGGATCAGGTGGACGGCGTGCAGAGCGAGAGCAAGATCGCCCGCGACCGCCTGGGCGAGCGGCCGGAAATGAAGGGCTGGCGCAAACAAGAGGGTTAGTCCCTGGGCATCAGGTAGTCACGACCAGGATCGAGTCAGGCGAGGAGATCTTGTTCAATCTCCCGAATCAGGAAAGGAAGATTGGGTTCATCAAACGTAATCCCTGGCGCTGGCGCCCGATGATGTTTTATGTCCGGCAAAATATGTTTGTGATGCGGATGCGTGCTGGCGAGTTCAGGGATATGTGGATGCTCAAAAGGATCGTACCAGCAAATCTTGTTACCAGCCTGATAAATCTCGTAACTGTAGTTCAAAATGCGGCCGGCGTCGAAATCAATCAGTTCCCAGGCATCGAGAACAACCTCACGATCGAACCGAAGTTGTCCTTGTAGTTTACCGAGTTTGGGGCCGATGTGGGCTAGAACGAGAGTGGATTGACGGATGCTGGTATGCTGCTCCTGGAGTGCATAGACGAGGCTGGCATATTCTCCGTAATTTGAAATTGCCACGCTCACGGCGTCCCAGCAAATACGGGACGCGACGGAGCTATCGGAGCAAGCTGCAACGCGCTCAAGCCTGCACCCTGCCGAAGCTCTCTCAAATGAGCGTACATCATTTCTCGATAACGTGCTTCGCGCGTCAACCTGGCTTCGTAATAGCCAATCCATTCGATAAAGTCGCGGGTTTGCTCAAGCTCTCCGGCCTTGTACAAATGGTAGAAATCACTGGAAAGTAGTCCGTAACGCGTTTCTAGGCGCGCCAGTTCTACATCGAGTCCATGCAGGTCTTGAATAATCTCGTTAATCGTCATCATGTCACCCGTGTTCAAGACTGGCTTACACACCGTCATAACGATCAGAACGGGGAGATTGACCTCCTGATCTCAGCAGATTTTACACAATTATGCCTTGATGGCAAAATAAGCGGCAGAGAATCCGATTTGTACACTCTCGCAGAGGTTCATGGTGCAAACACTGATTACGAACGGCGCTGTCATCACGTTGGGCGGGGCTAATCAAATTATCGAAGCGGGCGCCGTCCTGGTGGAAGGCGACGAAATTGGCGCTGTGGGCAAAGCGCGTGACTTAGAAGCGGCCTTCCCGCATGCTCAACGCCTCGACGCTCACGGCCAGCTTATCATGCCGGGGCAAATCTGCGCGCACACGCACTTCTACGGCGCGTTTGCGCGCGGCCTCTACATTCCCGGTGAGCCGCCCAGGGACTTCCCCGAAATTCTGCGCCGCCTGTGGTGGACGCTGGATAAGGCGCTAGACGCGGACGGAGTCACCCTCAGCGCGTTGGTTTACCTGGTGGACGCCATTAGGCACGGCACCACGACTCTGATTGACCATCACGCCAGCCCCAATGTCATTGCCGGCTCGCTCGATCTGATCGCCAACGCGGTGACTCAATCTGGCCTGCGCGCCTGCCTCTGCTACGAGGTGACGGATCGGGACGGCCCGGAGAAGGCGCAAGCCGGTATTGCGGAAAATGTGCGTTTCCTGCGTAAGGTCAGAGACCAGAGATCAGAGACCAGAGACCAGAGATCAGAGACTGGAGATCAGGAGACGGCGCGCGATGCGTCTTCCCCAGGCTCGATCTCCGATCTCCGATCTCCAATCTCCTCCTCCCGCCTGGCCGCCACCTTTGGTCTGCACGCTTCGCTCACCTTGTCGGACGAGACCCTGGCAGCGTGCGTAGACGCGGCGGCAGGGTTGGACACCGGCTTTCATATCCATGCGGCGGAAGGAATGGCCGATCAGAATGACAGCCTGAGCAAATATGGTCAGCGCACGATTGACCGCCTCGCCAGCCGCGGCATCTTGGGGCCGCAGACGATCGTGGCGCACGCCATTGCCGTTGACGCGTGGGAGATGGCGCTGCTGCGCGAAACAGGCGCCTGGGTTTCGCATCAGCCGCGCTCCAACATGAACAACGCGGTGGGCGTGGCCGATGTGCCAGCCATGCTGCGCGGCGGCATGAAGGTCGTTCTCGGCAACGATGGCTTTTCCAATAATATGTTCACCGAGATGAAAACCGCGTACCTGCTGCACAAAGCCTGGCGCGGGGACCCCCGCGTCGCCACCGGCAGCGAGATTGCGCAGATGGCATGGACGAACAACGCGGCCCTGGCGCGCCAGTTCTTCCCCAAGCCGATCGGGGAACTGACGCCCGGTGCCTACGCGGACATCATCCTGCTCGATTACGTGCCGATCACCCCGCTGACCCCGGCCAACCTGCCCTGGCACGTCCTCTTTGGCGCGGACGGCAGTCACGTCACCACCACGATGGTCGCCGGCCAGGTGCTGATGCGCGACCGCAAGCTGCTTTTCCTGGACGAACAAGCCATTGGCGCGGCCAGCCGTGAGGTTGCAAGCCAGACGTGGCAGCGCTTCTGGGCGCTGTCCTGACAGCATGAAGGAGATCAGCGTGCCCAATCAACAACCGTCCAGCCCGCCTGTGTGGGCAGCCTGGATGGCGAGCTTGACCAACGGCCTTGTGGGCGACTATCTGCATGCGAGCCAAAATGGCCTGGCGATTGACATGGCTTTTTACCACCTGGGCCGGCCGCTGTCGTTGACGCGGGAAGCTGTCCTGGCCGCGCACCCGCGGCCGACAAGCCGGCTTTGCATCCTGGTGCACGGCCTGAGCTGCCACGAAGGCATCTGGCTCTATCCTGACCCCGCCAACCCTGGGCATGACACCTCGTACGGCGCTTTGCTGCAGCAGGATTTTGGCTATACGCCGTTTTTTGTGCGCTATAACACCGGGCTGGCGCTGGCAGACAACGGCGCGCGCCTGGCAGCGCTGCTGGACGAACTCCTGGCGTGCTATCCCACGCCCGTGGAAGACATGCTGCTCATCGGGCACAGCATGGGCGGCCTGGTTCTGCGCAGCGCCTGTCATGTCGGCGCCCAACAACAGGCAGCCTGGGTGCTGCGCGTGAGCCAGGTCTTCTATCTTGGCACGCCGCACGAGGGGGCGCGCCTGGCCCGCCTGGGCGAAACAACCACCGCGGTTCTGCTGGCTGTGCCTCATCCGATTACCCGGCTCCTGGGCAACGTTCTCGATACCGGGAGCCAGGGCTTGAAGGATCTGCGCCTTACCCAGCCGCTGACCGCCGACGCAGGCAGCGGCGACGCAG